>CAISKC010000453.1 GCA_903885895.1 uncultured Legionella sp. | reverse complement strand
GAACTCAAACTATGCCCAGAATCCACCCTTTGATACCCGCCAGATCGGAGCTCATCTATTTTATTACAGGTCTGCCGAGTAATAGCATCCGCCAAAGTTGACAAAATCCCTACAAATAGTTTTTTATAGCCGTCTCTCTGCTCGGTATTACGCATAATAATCTCCATTTCTGATTCTCAGGACTTATTTTCCGATTTGGATAGCATGGTGCACTAACATATTCATCTCTGTATTAAAATGGTTTTGTATTTCAAAAAACCCAATAAAATCAGGTTGGTTTTGCGCGTCTAATTGAAGACCATCTTTGATGAACGCAAGGTTATCAAGATTGGTTTTCAATTTCTCAAGACCAAGACCCAGATCTTTAATTGGCAAGGACTCTAATTGGCGATAACTTTGTTTTAAGTTTTTTAATTCAGGGGTTTGATGTTTGATGTGATTAATAAAAACCACCATGTCATGCGCACAATGACGGAGTGGCGTAGCCAGCTTTTCGAGCTTTTCAAAATAGGTTTGTTCTTCGTTTTGAAATAAGGCTTGGTGTTTCTGCGCGCTTTTATTTCCCATGATTTATCCTAATTGATTAGGTATTACATCTTACTTTAGTAGATACTAGTTAAAATTTCAAACAAATAATACCCAAAAAGATTAAATAAAGACCAAATAACTTTAACCCAAGGTATAAGAGCATATTTACCATCAATATTGACACCAGTCGTTAGCCACCGCCTGTCTCTAATTTAAATAAAAATGTTTACAATTTATTCACCATGAAGCATAATGGGCCACAAAAATATTTGGAGTCATTATGTCATTAACCATCCTATTTCACGGAACCGGCGATACCCAATATAAGGATGATAGGGCTTATTTAGAAGCCAATAAGCTGGAGCCGATTGGTGAAGGGGCTCATACCCTAAGTTTTTTTGCAGATTGTATTGCAGAGCAAGCTGAACAAATTGTAGAACCGTTGTTTTCGCATGTGACATACGCCAAAGCAGATCCCTATGTATTAAAAATCAGCAACGAAGTCGTAATCATTCAAGGGGCAGATGACGCCGGCACAGAAGTACATAATTTAATTGTTTCCGGTCTAATGGCGGCCTTGAATGGTATTATGCGCGGTGAAAAGGAAATTAATTTTATCGGGTTTAGTCGTGGTAGTGTGGAAGCAATCCATATGACGCATGAATTACAACGCATCAAGGATTATGTAAACCAACCAGGTAACGGCTTATCCCCGGAAGCGCTCTACTCTTTTATTTGTGACAAATGTTACAACCCTGGAAGAGGACTGGTGGGTGCATGGAGAACCAATCGAATTAAAAAGCACTATCAAGATGCTTTGCTGGCGACGCTTGGCAATGAATCACATTTACAAAACCTGATCGAAGGATTGCGTTCACCCGATTTAAAACTGAATGGGAACCTCCTCGATCCCGTCCCTGGTTTGTGCGAAGGGACTAAAATTTTTTCGTATATTCCATGGACCGCTCTGGCTCATCATACTGTGATAGCGCCTATGGTCAATGAAGTAGATATTGCTTATATGGACAGTGAATTTTCAGTTGGGTTCAGAGCTGTCTGGGTTGAAGCAGCGCCCGAATCCACCACGCAAGTCAATCGGTACCATTTGCCAGGAGCGCATAGTACCGCCAATGGTAATCCAGTCAATCACAATCCCTCTCAAGCTTTTACAACAGACCCGCGCTTTCCTTTCGAAAAATTGCGTTGCGTACAAAAATTGTTTTTTTATAAATTACTACAATTTGCGTTCAGACATAATATCCTGCTGAAACCACCAGGGGACGTAGCCGGACGTTATCTGAGCCCTGTTTTTGAACAGTTCATGGCGCATCCGCTCGATATTACTGCTCAAAATGAGTTTCTGAGAGCGCAATATAAAGAAATGGCAGCGAATCTTGCCGAGATTAGAAGAACACGTGAAACTTGTTATCTTCCAGACTGGTTAAACATATTGGGCCTTGGGGGTAAAGAACATCTGAACGGCACACGAATATACATGACAAAATCAGGGCCGCGCAGCATGGCAGACTGTCATAATTATGATATCAATGGCGCAAGTTCTTATGTAAATTTTGAGAGCTTTTCTTTGGATTTCATGACGCTGTTATTTCCTGAGCTGAGCACGCCGCCTTCGGATAGTCCTAACCGTCCAATGAACTATAGTGGAGTAGGAGAGTTCGTACACGCTCGATACACCTCACCCTCTTTGGAAATGGACTGCTCTGAGTTAACAAAAAAGATCAAGGCATTATTGACGGCATGTCAGTCGCATCAATTAGATGAAAGCTTAAACAAAATCCTGCTACAAGACACTTTGGATCATCAGGGTATTTTTGACCAATTAATTGAGTTGGTTCCACCCAAATTAGCCAATTCCTTCTATAGCTCCAATCTTACGAAAACCGATAGAGAGATGCTTCAAGAAGCTATTGACGTCATTCTTCGCTTCGAAATGTCAGAGCTGGGCGCAGAAGAACATAGCGAGACGCACAGAGCGTTGTTAAGAAAAAAAGCAGGTTACATTAAGACATTCCAAGAAAATATGCAGAAAGAAATAGCGGAACAAACGCATACATTTTTGGCTAATTTATTGGAGGCTGCAGAACAATTTCAATGCCGCGCTTCGCAACCAATATTGGACACCGAGCTGTCTGAGCAAGTCCCTCCCTTTTATGCCACCGAATATCTTTCCCAGGCCGATCAATATTATCGCGCTTTGATCACTCTGCAAGATAAAATGAGCTTTTCTAGCACTTATCTAGCTCCTATCGATCGGGAGCGTTTGCAATATAAAATTGACGAAGCCGTCGCACAATTTCCAGCAATTTGCGAAAGAACATTACGAAAACACCCCATTGACATATCGGAAGCCCAGATCCTTGAATTTAGGGTAATGCAGCCATTAAATGAAAGGTTACAAGGCGAGG
>CAISKC010000452.1 GCA_903885895.1 uncultured Legionella sp. | reverse complement strand
TATGGATGAATTTAATGAATGGTTAATAGAAAACGAACAAGCCAAAACAAATGTGATTGAAATAACCAAAATGGCTAATTAAATAACTAACTCGATGGGCCGGATAAATGGGAATTTACAGCAAAATTTGGACTTGACCCGTAAACGAATCAAGAGAATGGGGTTCAACTTTTTGGTCCGTCGGGCAATTTGTATTCCATAATTGGGCGAGATGATTATTGTTATACAATCCAGCAAAACGACTACCATAGCAGTGCTCACGCTCATCTGGAGACATATTGGCAAACGCAACAAAGCGTTTTACGCCTGCTTTGAAATTTTCAAGAGTATGTGCTTTGGGGGCAGCAAACTCCGCCAGCGCTTGATGTAATATTGCTCCATTAGCCTGTACTTGTTCGAGATGATCTAATAGCTTATTTTGCATAAATTTTCGCCACCTTATTTAGAAAAGTGGCATTATCACATAGTCTTATACAAATGACCATGTAACCTGTCAACGATGATGACATAACCAGTCTTGGAGCGAACCGGATTTGCGATAAATCTTGCATCATTTTAAACAGCGGTGGTCTATACTGAATAGAGAAACGCATTTAAGGGAGAACAAGGATGTCTTTCGTTATAATCCATGCAACAGATCTATCTGAAAATCATTTTGGCATGTGTGAACGCGCTGTAGAAATCGCGAAGAAACTCCAAGCCAAACTTTATTTACTTCATGTAGTCGAGACCCCTTCCAGTATGGTTCTGGCACAAGGTCTCGGTTTTGCTGAAATTGACAATCCAGCACCGCTTGTACAAGACGCACAGGCGGTTATGATGGTGTTGGGCGAAACACTGGGCATTCCTAAAAAACAACTTCTCGTTGAATTAGGCACACCCAAACAACATATTTTGCAAAAAGAAGCTGATTTGGCATGTCAAATGATCATAGTAGGACATCATTCAAGCAATCATATTTTAGGAAACACAGCGCGTGCCATTGTGGATGAAGCCAAATGTGACGTTTTAACGCTAAGAACCTAAATTATGTTGTTAGTACCAAGCAGCATCCGTATATGTGTTGCCATAACCGCAAGTCGTACACGTGCTACAGCCGTTACATTTGCCGGTATCCAGTCCAGTTGAGAGGTCTCCACAACAACCGCTCACTAAAGCGCATGATACTGCTAGAATCATGGCTAAAACAACTGTTTTCATAATCAATTCCTTAATACTCTCTTGTACTATAAGTATAGTACATGTTTTAATATTGCACAAATTGATTTATGATTTACCGGTTATGATGAAGCAAAAACTAATCGCCAGCCAATTCTTTTAGTTTTTCTGGCCAAAGAAAACGTATTTGTCTGTTTTGAATCGCAATCATACCTTCCTGCTTTAATCGCGAAAAAAGCCGGCTGACCGTTTCTGCTGTCAAGCCAAGATAATGCCCGATATCCAGGTAAGTCATGGGTAATAAGAATGCTTGCTGTTCCACACGTAACCTTGAAGACAAATCCAGCAAAAATGCACACAGGCGCTGCTCTGCTAAGCCAAATTGCCGATATGCGCCACCCGCTAATTGGCAACTCATTAGCTCCAGCATACCAACTAATAAATTGGGTTCTAATTGGAGTAGTTTTAAAAATTTTGGATAGAAAATTTCACAAATAACAGTATCCGATAAAGCCGTCACATAATAACTATGGCGTCCGTTATAAATAGCATCACAACCATATACTTCATTCTTCAAATAAAGCCCATGAATGATTTCTTTACCGCTTGACTCCGTCACATGGGTTTTTAATGCGCCCTCTTGAATAGCATATAAATGAGAAAATTGATTGTTCGGCCGATGTAAGACTTCATGACGCTTGAGTTGACGTTGATTCACTCGAATGGTTTCTAGCTCACTTTTTGAGCAAAAAGGCACTAAGGCGCAATTTGGGCATTGTGATCCAATATGGTTTTGATCGTTC
>CAISKC010000451.1 GCA_903885895.1 uncultured Legionella sp. | reverse complement strand
TACGTCATCCAGAGCGTAGCGAAGATCTTCATGATATGGCAAAGTACTGCCAAAAGAGATGCTTCGCTACGCTCTGGATGACGTGTCATTTGAAGGTTATTGTAAATGCGAAGATTAGTTATTTTGGTTTGTGCGGGATTGTTGCTGAGTTTGTTGACTGGTTGCATGACCTCGCGTCCTCCATCAGATGTATCGAATGTTTGTAATATTTTTAAAGAAAATCCCCGTTGGTATCGACACGCGAAATCAGTAGAAAAACGTTGGCTAGTGCCTGTTCCTGTGCAAATGGCAATTATGCATCAAGAGTCAAGATTTGTAGCGGATGCGCGGCCGCCTCGACGAAAATTATTTTCAGTGATTCCTTGGAAAAGACCTACTACGGCTTACGGTTATTCGCAAGCTTTAGATGGGACGTGGTCACTTTATCGTAAATCAGATGGCGGTTATTTTGCGTCACGGACCAATTTTGCCGATGCAGTCGATTTTATTGGTTGGTATGCCAATCAAGCACATCGCAAAGCCGGGATTCCACGTTCCAATGCGTATGATTTATATTTGGCTTATCATGAAGGGATAGGCGGGTATCAACGTAAAACTTTCTTGCGTAAAGGATGGTTATTACCTGTGGCTAGAAAGGTTGCTTGGAGGGCGAAATTGTACCACCAGCAATTATCCTCATGTCGGCGCTATTCTTAGCATTGCATAATGTATTTTAAGCGTCTATTTTCTTACGTTCTGTTGACTTCAACCAGAGAAACGTTAATAGTAAACTGTTCGGCATTTTGCCCAAAATTGGGAGTATTGGAATGAGCGTGATGCGCTTAATGTTATTAGGTGGCCCTGGTGCGGGAAAGGGGACACAGGCTTTAAAATTGATGAAAACTTTTCATATTCCACAGATATCTACTGGCGACATGTTGCGTGCGGCAGTTGCCTCTGGGAGTCAGATTGGTACTGATGTTAAGAAAATCATGGATGAAGGCCGTTTGGTATCCGATGATATTATGATCAAATTGGTTGCAGAGCGGTTGAAGCAAGATGATTGTAAAGGAGGATTCTTGTTAGACGGATTCCCACGGACTATTCCGCAAGCCCAAGCATTACGCGATGCGGGTATTTATTTGGATCATGTGATTGAAATTGCTGTGGATGATGAAGAAATTGTCCGACGGATTAGTGGTCGACGTGTGCATCCGGCTTCAGGTCGTGTGTATCATGTGGTGTACCACCCTCCTAAAAAAGAGGGGTTGGATGATGAAACGCAAGATCCGTTAGTATTACGAGAGGACGATCGCGAAGAAATTATTCGTAAACGTTTGCAAGTGTATTACGAAAAAACGGCACCTTTGATTGATTATTATCAGTCTTGGGCAAAAACCGGTGATACAAAGGCCCCAAAATTTCACCAAATTTCTGGAGAAGGGGATGTCGAAGACATTTATGCGCGGTTGTTGACAACATTAGGCCATGAACATCGTTCTTTGGTGAAATCTATCCAAGCTAGTCAATTCGAAACGCTTTTGGCAGAGCAGCCGATCTTATTTGTTGATTTTTGGGCACCTTGGTGTGTGCCATGTAAACAATTTAAAGAAATCTACGAAAAGGTGTCTACACAATATCCCAGTATCTTTTTTGGCTCAGTCAATATTGAACAAGAAGCAGCGTTAGGGGAATTATTTGAATTACGTTCCATACCGCATGTGATGGTGTTTAAGCAAGGTGTTGCCATTTATTCTGAGTCAGGAAGCATGCCGGAATCGACATTGAAAGAATTGGCCGAGCAAGCTTTGGTCGTGGATGTGAAAGCAGCTCAAGAAGAAAAATAGGGTTTGTTATGGCGTCATCCAGCGCTGATGTATCCCCTCATAATTTGTTGTTATAAAGTAATACAAAAGGAGTGTAGGGTGGACAAAGGAGTGTAACGACGTGCCCACCAGTTTGAAGAAAT
>CAISKC010000450.1 GCA_903885895.1 uncultured Legionella sp. | reverse complement strand
TCAAAGAATCCATTATGAAAAAACCTACCAAGTATTTTACTGCTCAACACAATATTTATCGTCATTTGATGCGGAATGTTTTTATTGGCTGCATGCTTATAATGAGTGCGCTATATCTTGGTATGTTGGGTTATCACTACATTGAAAGAATGTCGTGGATCGACTCTTTTTTGAACGCCGCCATGATTCTCTCAGGAATGGGGCAAATAACCCCTCTCAATACTACGGGAGGTAAATTATTCGCCGGATTATACGCTTTATTCAGCGGCTTAGCCTTTATTGCCATTGTTGTGATAATGTTATCACCGATCATTCATAAATTTTTTCGAAAAATACATCTAGAAAGCATTCGCGATCTGGATGGCCATGATTAAAATCTTGGTCCGCTCAATATGGCACGTGCTGGTTGAATCAAATCTAAATGTTTACTTTTAGTAAAAAATCCACCGCTTACACAAGATGCTATACCAACCGAACCCAAGGCTGTTGCTGTACCATATCCTATTACACCCTTTCCTGCCCATGCTACAATCATAGATAAAGGGGTCGATACACCCGCTGCCGCCATACCTAAAAAAACAGCGGCTGCAATCAATGCGACGCCAATAATCAGTAAGGCTATTCCCATCATAAATTTAGATTTTGAATATCCACTTATTTGATCTACCACTACCAAGAAACGACGATTATTGGACATGTGCACTGGATCTTTAACAGAAAGTGCGGCGCGGTGCATGAATTCAGCAAAAATTGGCAAATCAGCGACTGGCACGTTATCTTTTTGTGCATCAATGGCAGCGTGCAATGCCCATAATTGCTGTTTGATGGGAAATAATAAATGGGTTTGTTCCACTAATACCATATTGGTATTCAACCGACCAATTGCTGCCTTCAAACAATTTCTTTGGCCATTTTCATCTAATCCTTCAATATATCCAAAGAGTGCGCAATCATCTGTTGCACTATTTTCTAATGATTGAATTTTTTTATGATCGGGAAAGTCCGTTAAGACATCTTGAACCAGCATATCAAAAACATCAGTATTGTCTTGATTACTTAAAATCAATTTTAATGTGCCAGATGCGCTATCAACGCATCTGTAACCAGTTGTTAGATAGTCCATTGCACTGCGAATAGTTGAATCAGAGTTCCTAGATGAAGAGCACTTCATCAATAATTTTTTCACCCCTGGCTTTAGTTGGTCTAAAAAAACATTAAACTCTGTTATGGTAAGATTAATATAATCTAATGCAATGTCATGATCATCATTGAAACCACCATTGATCCCAGCTGCATATAATGCTCTTTCGAAATTTTGAATTTTTGTTCTTATGGTTAATGGGTTATGACTCTCTGATCTTTGACCATTTTCTGAATTACGTCTTCGACTCATTAAAAACACCTTATTATCATGTTTGTTTTTTTACGCAAAGTGACGCAAATTGTATCATACGTTACGTTTATAGCCAATAAAAGCCTCTAAATATTATTTTTTTATGATAAATAGACACACGATCTTGGTAAAAAGTCCTCGGGTTTTATTTTTTAGATTCCACTCCTCCTACCTATACCTTTTATAAATCCTCAAATCCAAGAGCACTTAAATCACGCGTACTTTCAACCATCCCGTAATGCTATAACGTATCTGCTTGGCGAGGTAAACTTCATGTGGGAGCTCACTATTAAAACAAACAAAACGATTTCCTTTAGGGCTTATCTGCTGTAATAATGTTTGGTCACGTGAATAAAGCTGTAGCTCACCGCCATCTTCTTCTGTCCAATTTGAATTGAGATAATAGACACATGAAAGACGACGATCGTGCGTTGTTGCAAATTGGTCGATATGTTTTTGATAAAAACTTCCTGGTTGGTATACAGCAAAATGAGCTTCAAAATGACTGAGACCTAAGAATAATGCTTGATTAAAGTACATGCGCATGGCTTCAATTTCTGACATATAGGCTGCGACGGCAGGATCTTGCTGATGTTCGTCTATCCAATAGATCTCATCATTACGAATTTGAGGTGCATGACTCACTGCCGCTGCTTGACCAATTCTGGCTGGTTTGAATTTTCCCTGTAGGTGAGTTTTTTTCACCAACTCACATAACGCCTGATAATCGATTTCATTTAGAAAATCATCTATGATGTGAAAGTCTGTATATTCAATGGCATGCGCCAAAGTGGCTAATGTTTTCAAAGTCGACTAATTAGATAAAAAAATCATATTCTACGTTATAAATCGTTTTTTCTCTATTTGATAAATATTTTGAAAAAACCAATGTTAAACAGTCTTATTAGATAGTCACTGCCAATAGTTATGTTAACATTCAGCTTCTCATGAGCGCATCTAGATTTGTTAGGAGAGTCATATGAAAGAAATTATCCTTCCTGGCCAGCATGGTTTGACCCAAATTGTAAAAAAACTGAATAAAGCGTTTATTGTATTGAAAAGAATGCCTGAGAAAGAAAGAAAACAATTTTTAAAAAAATTTTGTACGACTTTTTCTGAAGCCCATGCCCCTTCAGAAATAAAAAAAGTATGGACATTAATTGAAGAAAAGGCTGATCGCTTTGATGAAGCCAATGATGTCGTCGATCCGTTGATAGTGTTACGGGATTATGGGTTATCCCCCTATATTGGAGATATGACGCATGGCGTGATGTTTTGTAAAGGAATGACGATAGGCCTTGAATTGCCACTTACAAAAAATATGACCTTGTCGTATCGTTTGGATTTTGCACCAGATAAGCTCTTACATTTTAATTGTGAACTTCGTGATGGGAACTCTGAAAAGTATCCTTTGTGTATACCCTTACGCTTTAGTACGGGGCGCTTTGGATTTACCCACGCAGACAAATTAAATTGCGAACACGATGAACGTAAAACGAGCGTCTTTCTGGAGGCAACTAAGGCTAAGTTTTGGTTAAAAATGACCATTGCCAATACGCTGATTGCAGCACCCATGAATGAGATTGATCATACTAAAAGTGCAAATGAGCAATTATTTAATTTTTTGCGTGGTAATACGAAATATGATTTAACTACAATTAAAGCTTATCTTATAGAGCGATTGCCACAAGATATGGGGAAAGCACGCATTCGTGCCTGTCAAACAGAACAAGAACTATTGACGTGTATCATGCAAAAACCAGTGATCCGCGCTACTGCTCGAGAAAGTATCTTTGAAACAATAGCGGCAAAGGATGAGTCCAGACGCTTATTAAGGAATCAAGAACAACTTGTGGATGCGATGGTAGCTGATTCGGATCAAAGAATAGACTCCGAGCAACCGCCTGCACAACGGCTGATGTAAGAGACAGCTAATACAATTTATGCCCTATGGGTGAATGGGCTTCTTTAACCTTATTTCACACGTCTTAGGTGTAAGCGCGCTAAAAATCAAACACTATTACTTTATCAATGTCCAATGAACTTGAAGAGGATAGGTAGTGATGAACTCTGCTTTTGCGCCGGACGTCGATATTTGTGGGGAAGAAAAAAAACTGTCTTGAAATGGCGATATATTTGCGAATAGAGTTATCTTCTGATTATCAGCGCAGTGATAAGTGAGCAGAAATATTTTATCTTTTCGGACCCCAAATCTAAGCGGTTCTTGGGAGCGCATTCTGAAATCAATTGTTTGGTCGCGAAATAACACATCCGGCAATTGACCACCATCAGAAATATATCCATAAAGAAATGTTTTTTTTGTTAGTACACAATCCCCATCAGTCGCATTGGTGATTTTAATAATAACTTGATCGTCATATGCCAGAAGAGAGGTTGAACAAAGCCATAAGCAAACTAATAATATTTTTTTCATTTTATTTATCTCAGTGATTAATAAGTCAAGGTCCAATGAATTTCAGGGAAATCGTTGGGGTCATTAGCCAACCACTGTGGCATACGAGTCGTAAATTTTGCGTTGATGATTTGCGCATCTAACACTTTTCCACTCACTTTTTGCGAAACACCGAAGAACCCTTTGTCTGTAAAAAAAGTAATTTCTTGATTATCACCACATGAATAGGTCAGGAGAATGATTTTATCTTTACAAGAAGAAGGTATTACCGTAATTAAACCAGTATTTCCTAAGGGGTAAGCACTTCCCGATCTCATTAGAAATGTTGCAGTTTCATCCGGACGAATCTTAGCAGGGACTGCGGAACTATCGGAAACATATCCAGATAAAATGGTTTTCTGTTTTAATATACAATTTGCTGTACCGTAATTAGTAATATCAATTTTGAATTGATCGGGATGAGCTGAAATGGCAGTGGAACACACTAACAAAGTATATAATAAAAATTTTTTCAGAGGATGCTCCCAAAGATCTTATGTTATTAAGCGAGCAATTGTATATAATCAAGTCAAATGAAGCAACAACTTAACCAAGATAAACGCATCAAATTGTACTTCAAGAGTTCGATCTATTTTTATTGGGCTCTAAACATAGGGACAGACGAAGTTCTGAGGTATATATCCAAATTTTAACCAAAATGTATGGTGATAAAACTCTAATGTTGGTTGACCGATTTAGAAAAAATGTTTAAATCTCCTCCGACCCGTTCGTGCTGAGGAGGCGCGTCACGAATACTAAGGTGTGGTGGTTAGGTCAACGCGCCGTCTCGAAGCATATACACTGACGGCAATCGACGGAGTTTTTTATGTTTTGGGTTTATATCCTTCAATGTAATGATAAGAGCTATTATACGGGTCATACTGATAAT
>CAISKC010000449.1 GCA_903885895.1 uncultured Legionella sp. | reverse complement strand
CTCCTTTGTCCACCTACACTCCTTTTGTATTACTTTATAACAACAAATTATGAGGGGATCCCTCTGGGATGAGGTTTGATTAAAAATGAATCACGGAACAAAGGATTTCTGACAAATCTCAGAACGTAAAGTTTCTGGAAATAACTTCACAACAGCCCCTAGAAGTTCGATCAATAAATGTGCTGTTTTATTGTCGATATCCCGTATAGGATTGTATTCAGTGATTTCCACACCCAAAAAACGTGAATGCTGTGGCAGCTCAGACAAAGCATCCAGCAATGCTTGACCAGATAAACCACCCGGCTCCCGATAACCTACTCCGGGTGCATCTGCTGGATCGATCCCATCCATATCAATGCTAATTCCAAAACCACAAGTATGGGCAGTCACCCGCTCATATGCTTCGAGCATAACGGTACTCAGACCACGCGTCTGTACTTCTTCCATGTAATAAACCCTGACACCTAATTGCTCTAATAACTGGCGTTCAGCCGCTTCATAGCTGCGCACACCAATCACACAAACATTGTTTGCTTTTAGCTTAGGCTGCATATCTAGCAATTGGCATAGTTCTGATACCCCGTAGCCTAATAATGTAGCAAGCGGCATACCGTGTAAATTCTGCGTCATCGAAGTCTCTGGCGTATGACTATCCATATGCGCATCGAACCATAACAAACCGATATCGCCTTGTTGTCGATAAGCATGCGCCACTGCACTCCAAGTACCGATCGCACAAGAATGATCCCCACCTATGACACCAAATGCTTCTTGTTTTTTAATGA
This sequence comes from uncultured Legionella sp., assembly GCA_903885895.1. GTDB lineage: Bacteria > Pseudomonadota > Gammaproteobacteria > Legionellales > Legionellaceae. The sequence continues at coordinate 4,716 of CAISKC010000449.1, read as the reverse complement.
TTGTCAGTACCGCACGACTCAAATCTTGTACGGATTTTATAACCTCCCCCAACACACCAGCACCCCGTGCTACACTGGTTGCTTTGATAAACCCTTCCCAGGAGACGAATAAATCTTGAAACCACTCTGGATGATAATACAAATACCACGCCGCTAAGGCACAGTCCTGATTATTGCCTGCAATACCTGACGCAAAACCTAACAAGTTCAAAGAGGATCGCATCCTGTTTCTCCTTGTAATAAACCAAATAAGTTTTTACAGTCCAATATCTGATCTGGGATCAAATTAATGGTCTTGCCCAGATGATATTCCTGCGCCAATTGATGACATAACCGCAAAATACTAAAATCTTCTAGCGCAAAACCCACGCTATCAAAAACACTGATTTCTTGTTCATTCGTACGGCCTGGTTTTTGACCAGATACGATTTCCCATAACTCCGCATACACGTAGTCTTTAGCGTGCTCGCCTAGATTCTGTATTTCCCCTTCATGCTCGGTTTGAGGAAAATACTCAACGACCAGTTTGGCATGTTTTAAAATCTCTGGGTCTAATTCCGTTTTACCCGGCGAGTCGCCTCCCATCGCAACCAAATGTTGCCCAGGCTGCAGCCAACTGTGCTGCAATACAGTTTGTTTGCCCTTTGCTGCAGTCGCGGTAATGATCACATCAGCATTTTCAATGGCAGCATGCACATCTGGCATCGCTTGTAATTGTAATGACGAATCCTGCAAATTCTGCGTAAAGCGCTGCATAGCATGCGGATCGATATCAAAATAGCGGACTTCAGATATATCTAACAACGCATGATGCGCCAAAACTTGAAATTCACTTTGCGCACCACATCCAATGATGGCCAAAATTTTACTCTGCTTACGCGCCAAATGACGAGATGCCAATGCCGCCGTTGCCGCCGTCCGCAAGCCCGTTAATAACGTCATTTCTGAAAGCAGAATAGGATAGCCCGTGGCCACATCGGCTAACATCCCGACGCCTACCACATTTAATTTGTTGTGCCTTGGATTATTGGGATGTCCATTCACATATTTGAAACTGTACAATTTATCATTACAAATCGGCATCAGTTCTATCACCCCATTCGGGACATAAACACCATGGCGCGGAGATTTTTGAAACTGTTCCCAATGCGAAAAATCTTCTGTCAAATAGTCACACAGACGCACATAAAAGTTTTTCAGTCCTACCCGCGAAACGATTGAACAGATATCTGGAATTTCCAAGAGTAACATGATGATCTCCAACAAAGAGTACGCCATTCATCATGCCATTTTTACAAGACTTACGTAAAGCGCAATCCCTTCGTTAAGTCCTATTTCACTGCTAATAAGATAATTTTTATCAAAAAATTGCAATATGCGGAATATCAACTACACTTTAAATGAGCAAGGGTATTCTTACATTGCAGTGTGACTATTATGGAAACAACATAACAGAACATATATGAAGGAAAGTGCTCATAATATTGCAACTAATCACTAGGAGAAAATCATGGCCGCATCAAAACCAGCAGCAAAAAGACCACTTTTAAAGAAAGCCGTACAATCAAAAATTGGTGCTAAAAAACCACAGGGTAAATGCACTAAGTAATTTATTTTACTTTACTTAAAGCGGGTTATGACTCTGTCGTAACCCGCTTTTTTTTATTATAATAAGCGCTTCATTCCTATCCCGGCTTTGCACATCATGTCAGATCTCATCCATACGCTAGAAGCTGCCTCCCTGGATCATCCAGATTTACGCCAAACCCAGCATGTGACGCACTTAGAATCGGGACAAGTCATTTACCTACCCCATCTCAGTTTTAAGCTAGAGGTGCCAGAATTATGTCATCCAGAAATCTGTGATACCAAGAAAAAAAATATTGCTTACGATTATCAAAAACAAAAGCTCAGCGGTATCTCGGCTCAGAACCCGTACCAACTTCAACTGCAAACGATGATGCATGCTTATGCAAGCTATGCTCGCACTTTGGTCGATACACTCCTACCGACTTATCAAACTGCTTTACGTTGGGGAAGAACCAGTTATCGTCCAGCAGAAGTTTCTGGGCGGCAACGTTCCAAACGCCAAGATGATACGCGAATCCATGTAGACGCATTTCCTGCCACGCCCGTGCAAGGCTGGCGCATATTACGCGTATTTTGTAATGTGAACCCAGAGGAGAAACCACGTGTTTGGCATTTGGGCGAGCCTTTTGCGCAAGTATTGGAGCAGTTTGCATCACAATTGCCTGCTTACCAACCCTTTAAAGCGAAATTATTACATCGATTCAAGATAACCAAAACCTTACGTACCGCATACGATCACTATATGTTACAGCTACACGATCAGATGAAATTAAGCGATACCTACCAAGCTGAACTTAAAAAAAACCAATTTAATTTTCCAGCTCACAGCACCTGGATCGTGTTTACTGATCAAGTATCCCATGCAGCATTAGGTGGGCAATATTTATTAGAGCAAACGTTTTATCTGCCCGTCTCTGCCATGCAAAATCCCAATCAATCGCCCATGCAGCATATGGCACAACAGGGATTGATCTAATATTAAATCTCTTCAGCCCCTATCGGACATCTTCTCCCAACGGAGAAGACATATACCTTTACTGTCAACGCCAACATCTTTTCTTAGATAAATCAGATGCATACATCTTACTATGTCAAAACAAAAAGCATAATGAGAAGCACAACCTCATTTTGTGTTTTATTTCCTGATCCTACTTATACTGTAATACCAACCCCAAACCAAGACATAATAACATCGCAATCATGGGTTTTCGCAGTAATAACCATTGCGCTTGTTTGTCACCATGCCGCGCAAAAATAGATAACATTTTCCTCTTCTGCAGAAGTGTATCTTTGATCGGCCGATTTTTGGAATCGATAATCACACCATTTTTTTTAATATTCAATCTGGTATCGGGGTTCTCAAAATAATCTTCCCCATAGGAAGACAATATTTGTTCTCCTTGCGCAATATCTCGAGCCGCAACATACATCACATGGTTATTACCATACCAATCATGATGCTCAACCTCCACATTGGCACACAAAAAGACGCTTGGATCGACGATACACTCTTCAGCAGTGGACGCATGATTGCTAAATCGCGAGAGATTACCATAATGTGCAGAATCTAACAGTAAATTAAAGCCTCTATTTTTCCTGGGTAAATAACTATAGCTTTTAAACTCAAGATCATGAGAGACAAATTTACCATTGTACATTGCAATCAAGTCCCCTTTCCGAATAGGCGTCCGTGCGAATACGCCACATCCCATCTGTCGATTGATATAACGTAATTCATATTTATCCAAATGAGTTTGATAGTGGAACCATTGTGGATCCACCTCTGGCTCGTGGTATAAAAGATCAGCATCCATACTGATCGGCAAATCAAGATGTGTCACAAGCTTATCTAAAATAACTTCATTACCGTATTGGAATGGAAAGCCATATATCTCAGAAAACATAGCGCTTATTTGCTTGGTCCTGAGGCGTTGCCTCGCTGCTTTTTTAGGATGACAAGAAAAATACAATTCAGCGCTTGTTGTCTTTGCCAAATACTGTGGCGCAGGCCGCATCTTTACAGCAAGCTCTGTCGGCTTTGCTACCTGCAGCAGCGTGGCATAGAAATATCTGAGCGCTAATAAAAATTCCGCATAATCCTGATATACATACGTATATCGCTGCTTCTCAGTCGGAATCAGTGCTTTTTCATGTAAAATAGGGTGTGTAAATGCAAGTTTAGAGAGTAGATCACGCCTACTCACATGCTGCTCATCTTCTGTAATAAAAACGCCCGCTTCTACATCAAAGCGCACTTGCTGCACTGCAGCATTTTGGTTGTCATTGCGTAATAATAAACTGGTCATAACAAGTCCTGTGTTAAGATCTGTTAACCGTGTCACCTAATGTCAACAGACCTAGGTCACCACCATCATCTTTTATCATAAAACAGACACGCTAGTAGTCAATGCCACAGTCCTAAAATAATCAAAAAATAATGCCGTACGTCAACACCTGAATTGTCGACAGACTCTAACCTTGACCTAGTAATCGACACTGAATAAAAACCTCCCCCCCCACAAAATAGATTAAAAATAAATCAATTGAATTGATTTTGAACACTTATTACTGTATAATAATAGACCACACACCACAACCAATGGACTATTATGAAAAACGTCGTTGAATTTAGTGCTCGTGTATCACAACTGCTACAGCGCTCTCAATCAGCCTATGGTATTTGGAATCAATTTTCAGCTCAATACATGAAATATTCGCCCGAACAAAAAGCCAATGGTTATAAAAAATTAGTAACCGCACTGCATCATCCTGATGATGACTTCATATATAGAGGTACTATGGGAAATGCTGAACTTCAACATGCGGTCGAAACCGGTTATTTAGGTAATGATTCCTATCGCAGTGGAAAACTTTCTAGCATTGATTTACCAAGCTACATTCGAGATAACGACAGCATTTATTTTTTATCTGCAACGGAATGCCAATACACAGCAAAACCGTATGCAAGTGACCTGCACTTTCCATGCCGAGGTTTCATCATAGTCCTAGGTTTACCGAAAATCATTACGATGCCTCGTACGTTATTGCAGCTCAACGAAAAAGCATTTCATGATTACGATGATGCGGCGCTCGCTGGTTCAGATAGTATATCCAGTGGTAATGGCG
>CAISKC010000448.1 GCA_903885895.1 uncultured Legionella sp. | reverse complement strand
GAGATTTTTAAACGGTCTAAAGAATTTCTAACCTGGCTGGTGACCCAACTAGCAATATCAGTGCAATCTTTAGGAATGCTAGGAAGTTTACTTACAACCTTGAAGTCACGTACACCAGCCACCCCAAGAATCTGCTCACTTTCGCCATACAGAACCGCTGTGTCCAAAGTATCTACACCATGACTCCGCGCAGTCTCTAAAATCCTATCAACTTCCATGGTGTCGACTCGACCAATTTGATTGGCAATGCCATAGGGCATGCCAAATTGAGCAGTCCCAATTGCCAGCCTCATGATTTCAAAACAGTGCTTAATGTATGCGTAACATGCTCTTGCTGCGCTTCAGTTAAGAGTGGGTACATTGGTATGCTAAGAGCCGATCTATAGAAACTTTCCGCTTCTGGGCAGTAACCCATTTTAAAACCCATTCGCTCATAAAATGGTTGGCGATAAATCGGGATATAGTGCAAATTCACAATGATCTCTGATGCGCGCATAGCCTCGTAAACATGACGCTGGAGGGTTTTTATATCCCTAGCCATTAAACAAATAACATAAAGATGAAAGCTAGAGTAATTCTCTGGCTCTTGCCATGGTAAATTAATTGGCAAATTTGCAAAATTTTGATTGTATTTCTGAGCCAAAGTATGTCGCTTTGAAACAAACTCATCCAGTCTTTTAATTTGACTTAATCCCAAAGCCGCCTGTAGATCAGTCATGCGGTAGTTATATCCGAGCGTTATTTGTTGATAATTCCAAATCTCATTTTCAGGGCGCCTATCCATCTCATATGGATTGTTAGTTATACCGTGACTACGGAATAAGCGCATTCTATTCGCCAATTGTTGATCATTGGTTACCGCCATGCCACCTTCTGCTGTGGTAATAATCTTGACCGGATGAAAACTAAACACCGTAATATCGCTGTACTGACAAGAGCCGATCGGCCTTTCTAAATAGCGCCCACCAATAGCATGAGAGGCATCTTCAATAATCCGAAAGCCGTACTCTTTACTGAGTGCATAAATTTTTTCCATCTGGCAAGACTGACCAGCAAAATGAACTGGGATCACTATCTTGGGAAGCTTATTTATTTTCTTAGCTTTTTGCAGCTTTTCCTCTAGGGCGACTACAGACATGTTGTAGGTGCGCGAATCAATATCAACAAAATCCACGGTTGCGCCACAATAAATTGCGCAATTTGCAGAAGCTACAAAACTATTAGGAGAAGTCCAGACAATATCGCCAGGCCCAAGATCTAGTGACAAACAGGCAATATGTAAGGCAGAGGTAGCGCTGTTAACTGCCACCGCAAATTTGACAGCGCAATACTGGGCTACCGCATTTTCAAAAGCAGGAACTAATGGACCTTGGGTTAAAAAATCTGATTTGAGAACTCCAACTACTGCGTCAATATCCTCTTGAGTAATATTCTGCCGTCCATATGGAATCATGATCAAATTTGACCAATTTTTTTCTGATTGAGCAAGATCCATTCTTGAAGATCAGCTTGGGTCATCCAATCTTGATTATTGGCGCTAGTATAGCTAAAGCCATCAGTCACTCGTTTACCATCTTTTATGCGAGCGGGTGATGCTGACCAATTATTGATCGCGGGTAAAATTTTGTAGTGATCGGCGTACTCGTAGGTATACATTGAATCTTCCTCACCAATCATCTGCTCGTGTAATTTTTCTCCAGGACGGATGCCTACAATCTCAATCTTTGCATCCGGTGCTACCGCTTTAGCAATATCAACAATATTCATCGATGGAATTTTCTTAACATAAATTTCGCCGCCTTCCATATCCTCAAAAGCATGCCAAACTAAATCAACACCCTGCTCTAGCGTAATCATAAAGCGGGTCATACGCTCATCTGTGACGGGCAATACTCCATACGCTTTTTTCGTTAAAAAGAAGGGTATGACTGAGCCGCGAGAGCCCATTACATTTCCATATCGCACTACCGAGAATGATGTTTCATAACCACCGACGTAAGAATTTCCAGCAACAAATAATTTATCAGCTGCTAATTTGGTAGCCCCATACAAATTTATCGGGCTGCTAGCCTTATCCGTAGATAAGGCGACGACTCTTTTAACCTTTTTATCAATACAAGCATCAATCAAATTCATGGCGCCATTGATATTGGTCTTAACACACTCAAATGGGTTGTATTCAGCGGTGGGCACAATTTTAGTTGCCGCTGCATGCACTACATAATCCACCCCATCCAACGCACGATAGAGGCGCTCGCGATCGCGCACATCGCCGATGAAAAAACGCACCCGAGGATCATCTTCAAACTTTTTGGCCATCTCCCACTGCTTCATCTCATCACGAGAATAAATAATCAACTTTTTGGGATTGTATTTTTCAAGGGTCATTGGTACAAAGGTATGCCCAAAAGATCCTGTACCGCCTGTAATTAATATCGTTGAATTTTTTAACATTTATATAGACAAATTCCACCCAAAATACATTCTAAACAGCTCTAAAGTCTTGATCTATCGTGTAATTATTCCGAAAAATAGATATTAAAATCTCTTAAAGCCCGCTAACACCGATTATCACTGCTACTGTCTTGCTTCCCACTTGCTACTGTCTTGTTGCGCTCTGAACAACCCTGACTACTGATACT
>CAISKC010000447.1 GCA_903885895.1 uncultured Legionella sp. | reverse complement strand
GTTCTCAACGCTTACTCGACTACCAAGCAAAAAATGTCTTCCAACATTATTCTACTATGGTAAAACATGGGCTTTTAAATGAATAACTCATTAACCTCTTTATGCGATGGGCTCAAACAGATTTTTACCCAGCTAAAACCACAATCCCATTTGTCTTTTCTGATCTTAACCGGACGCGCCAATCAAGGTAAATCCACATTAATGCGCCAAAGTAATTTTGATCAATATCCCATTGATGCAGAAGGCGCAAATATTTATTTTAATCCTCAAGGTGTGATTGTTGAATTAGGAGAAACGTGGATCAATCAAGGTACGCACTTGTTAGAACACACATTAAAACAACTTAATCGTGTTCATCGTTTACTCAAAATCACCGGTATCATTCTATGTGTTGACATCAACGAAATATTGATTGCCAACCACAGTGAGCTCAAAGACTTAGTCAAAGCCAATACCAAACTTTTAGAACGCTTTGGACTCAGCTTCAATTACCCGTTAGATGTGGTGATTACTATAACAAAAATGGATTTATTAGCAGGATTTTGCGATTTCTTTCAATCTGAGCATCCTTCTGATTTGGCGAAACCTCTGGGTTTTTCCATTTATGATGTCAACAAACCTAACAAAATACAGGATATTTTCAAAACAAAATTTGAACAATTAGTGGAACAACTTGGCCAGCAAGTTACGAGCAAAATTCATCCTATTCGTTCCAATGTAAAACGAACATCTATTCGCGAATTCCCGCTCCAACTAGCGAGCTTACGTAATCTTATTTTACCTTTAGCCAGCTCCATCTCCGCTCGCTTATTTCGCTTACAAGCTTTATATTTTACCAGCGGAGAACAAGGTGGCATCATTCTGGATCGGTTAAATAAGAAAATTCAACATGAGTTTTCCTTGGTTGTGCAAGATCAGTTCTATCAGTCTACCAATTATCGACCTTACTTCATCGAAGGCGCATTATTCGCTTTTCAAACCGAAACCCAACGCAGTATGCAACGCTTACATCCCAAGCATAAGCGGATTACTATCATCATATCAGCATTTAGTACACTGGTCATTGCTTGGATTGGGTACTATTATGTCTCATCTAGTCATGTCCTAGATCATGTGCAACATGAGCTACAGGTGGCACAACATTTAAAAAACACAGCACAATCTTCGGACGCGATATACCATCTTTCCCAAGCAAACATCAGTTTAAATACCTTATCTTCAGGCTCTAGCCACTTACCCATGGTAAAAAACTTACAAACGAATCTGAAAACCAATACACAAGACCAATTGGTACATAATTTTGTCCCCAATATCTTATCTGACATAGAGCAAGCACTGCGTGAATCCAATCAATCACAAATCAGTCGTTACCAAACACTTAAAATTTACTTAATGTTAGCGGATAAGCAGCATTATGCTCAAGATGACATCTTAGACTGGTTTACACGACGCTGGCAAAGCAACCCAAAAGAACTGAGTAAAAAACTCTCTTTACTTAAACAACTGCTTCATAAGAACATGGAACCCATTCCCCTTAATCAACAACTCATTGCCGATGTTCGCAATTATTTGAATGCATTACCTGCCAATTATCTATATTATTCGATAGCAAAAACCCAATTTTATGATACAAATCAAATTTCTATCGATTTTCAAGGATTTCAACTTGGCACTACACATATCCCAATATATTTAACCCAAGAGGGTTTTCAGCAAATCATGACCATACTGCCCGATATGTCACGACACATGGCAGCTGAGAATTGGGTATTAAAACGACAAGATACCCAAAATATACTTGGGCTCTTACAACAAGCCTATTGCGATGATTATGTCATGTGGTGGCAGCACTTCTTACACAACACCAAACCCCTCCACGCCCAAGATTATGCACAAGTACATCAATTGACTGAAACCTTGCTCCAAGCAGAAAGCATCCCTAAGTTGATAAAAGTTATTCAAACGCATACACATCCTATCTCAGGTCCCCATGCTCAAATATTTAATCACGAAATTGCCAGCAAATTTTCTGATCTCAATTTATTAAGCACAACCAATTTGCAACAACTATCACAAACATTGACTGACTTAGGTAAATTTTCCAATACCTTATCATTGGTTTCTGATCAAGGAAAAACCGCCTATACACTGACCAAAGCTCGTTTTCAAGGCGATAAACTGACTAATCCTATTTCCGAACTTTACGCGCAAGCCCAACAATTTCCAGAACCATTGACCAATTGGGCGGCACAAATTGCAGATGACATGTGGTTTAACCTCATCGCTGATACTCGCAATTATATTAATCACCACTGGCAAGAATCTGTCTATCACGATTACCAAACTCATATTGAACATCATTATCCTCTCGATACGAATCAAGCTTTCGATTTGTCTTTAGAAGATTTCAATCGTTTTTTTGCACCACACGGCACGCTCAATCAATTCTCAGAAGAATATATCAAACCTTTTTTAGACACCTCACAAGCTCAATGGCAACGTAAAGAATTGAACCACGCCATACTCCCGATTGCAGACGAACTCATTAACGAATTAATGCGGGCTAATGTAATCACCCATATGTTCTTCCCACATCAGGAAGAGCATAGCTATATTGAATTTAGTTTACAGAAAATTAATCTTGATCCAGTGGTAACAGAACTACAGTTACGTATTGGCGATACGGGTCTAACTGATAACCAAACCAGTGATTCGTATACAGAATTTCATTGGCCACAACGTGATGCACAACTTGTTTTGCGTTCTATTCAAGGCAAACAATTCCAATTATCTGAATCAGGCATCTGGGCTATCTTCAAACTCTTACAAAAAGTCAACGTATTAGTCGACGAACAAGACAGTACCAATTTACAAATCCTATTTGAAATCAATGGAAATTCCGGTCGCTACTTACTCAAAGCCCAAAACCAAGTCAATCCATTTATCCCTGGGGTTTTAGCTGGGTTTAATTTGCAAGATCATATTGCTTAAGTACCGTAGCCTTCCTTGATACAGCAATAACGTAATCAATAAGCTTCCTTCATTACGCAGGGCTGCATAAAAGATTAGGGCGCGTTAATCTCCTTACATTGCCATCGCATTCATACCCATTTTCGCGTACAAATTATACATTATCCACATGGTGCCAATGACTAAAACCAACACCACTACCAAAGTAAAGAGAAAACTTAATAAATTCCAGGCTGTTTTTGAATGTGTGCTTAAATGAAGAAAAAAAACAAGCTGCACAAAAAGCTGAATAAGCGCAAGCACACCTAACACAATATACAAAGTTTTTGGAGGGAGCTCGGAATAAGCAACAAGAAAAAAAGAAAAAAGTGTCAACAAGATTGAGGATACAAAACCAATTGTATAGGATTGATAGGTCCCATAGGATGCACCTGTATCTGCATCAAAAGTAATTTCATTTTTTGACATATTAAATGGCTCCCATCAAATAGACGACTGAAAAAATAAAAATCCAAACAATATCCAGAAAATGCCAAAACAAACCCAAACAGGTTAATTTTGTCTTAGTCACAGGTGTCATGCCATGTATTTTAACTTGAAATATAACGACCAACATCCAGATAAGTCCTATGCTTACATGCAATCCATGCGTAGCTACCAAGGTAAAATATGATGATAAAAATGCACTTTTAGCCCAAGTATGGGTTAAGTGGGTATTCTTGCCTATCGTGATCACTCATTCTTGTTCTACCGTGATCAGTGATTCTCGTTTGATCGTGATCACCTATTATCGCCTGATCGTGAT
>CAISKC010000446.1 GCA_903885895.1 uncultured Legionella sp. | reverse complement strand
TTTCAAAAATATTTAGAAGGGTATGCTCGTTCATTAACCAGTCGAGACGCAGAAAAGTATGTAGATGGTGAGGAAGAGGTAATTGAATTTGAAACGCTTGTAAACGAAGTCGCCTTACTTCGCAATCGTTATTTGGCCATAATGAAAGGCATGGAAAGTAAAAACTTTATGTTAGGACATATTGTACGACTCAGAGCCGCCGGCATGGAAGATATACAAGTATGACATTTGCTACAGCACAAGAATCTCATCAACATAGTTTAGAAATTCTAAATATGCTTCAAGAATACGATGATTTTATGGAAAGCATCGGCACCTTGGTTGATTTAGGGTGCGGCACCGGGCTAGATACAGAGTGGTGGGCCACAAGAGTCGCTCGAACTAATAATTCTCAGCCGTTAAATATCCAGTGTGTTGGGGTTGATCAATTTGATCAACCCTTTGGCCCAAAACAAAATAACAATGTCACTTACCAGTGCATAGATTTTGAAAACCCCATTGCTTTACCAAGTAATAGGCCATTTGATGTATTGTGGTGTCATGACGCATTTCAATACGCAATACATCCAATTGAAACTTTATCTCAATGGTATAATATTGCTAGTGATGGGGCTATGCTAGTATTGTCTATAGCCGAAACACAACGAATACATCACAAAAAATTAATGTTTACACAGTCAGCAGGGTGTTATTATCATTATAGCATAGTCAGTCTTATACACATGTTAGCCCTGTCAGGGTGGGATTGCAAATCTGGATTTTTTAAAAAAAATTCAATTGATCCCTGGATTAATGCAGTAGTGTATAAATCCGCACATAAACCTATGAATCCCAAAACTACTACATGGTACCAATTAAGTGAGATGAAATTATTACCAGATTCTGCAGAGGCTAGCATTTTTGCACACGGAGAACTACAACAACAGGACTTAGTTTTACCTTGGTTAGATCATAACTTATCTTGGTTGGGAAATATTTAATTTTAAGATAAATAATTATATAGGAGATTTAAAATGGCCCAAAATCGTACTTTTCAATTTTTTGGTAATGCATATGGCAATACCCCAGTATCGTTAACAGCAACAGTTAACGGCACTACTGTTTTCTCAGGAGAAGTTTCTACAATTGATGCTATTATTCCAGTGCCGCCTCCCACTTTAGATGCACCTTTATTTTCGGTTGATAATTCTCCGTTGTTTTCAACAGATTTTTCTGGAGCATATCCAATGGTAATAACAGTAGACGCCGGCGACGGCATAATTGTAGGCCCAGTTCAATGCAATTACATGTTTGTTGATGATGGCACACCGGCTAATCCTGGCACTGCCTATCCCGGAAATGCAACTTCATTTATATCATGTTTTAATAATGGTGGAATGACGGATCCCAGATCTAATGTTGCTATCAATGGAAATCCTAAAACGCATGCCACTCCGCCCAATGGTACATGGTACTACACAGTATATTCTGGTGAAGCATTAACTTGCGATTTAAATATTCTTTTAGGTAATGTAGGATAAGTTAGTACACACTAACACATTAAAAACCCGTCTAAATGGCGGGTTTTTTTACGGTTGACCAATAAAGACCGTTTTGCTATAATATTAGTATAGTAGTAA
>CAISKC010000445.1 GCA_903885895.1 uncultured Legionella sp. | reverse complement strand
GATTTTTTTTACTCATAGTCTTTAGCTCATCTGCATCGTATTTATTGATGAGTTTCACATAGTCTTCTAATGCCATGCTCTTCTCCATGCCACTATATTGGTTTGATTAATAAACAAAAAGATTGATTAAAGTATAGTATGTTTTTATGAAAATACTAAACAACTTGTCCTGCCGCCCATCCTGATGACCATGCCCATTGAAAATTATAGCCACCTAACCAACCTGTGACGTCTAATACTTCTCCGACAAAAAATAGTCCAGGTACCGACTTGGCTTCAAAACTCTGGGAGGATATCGCATTGCAATCGACACCACCTAAAGTCACTTCAGCGGTTCTATATCCTTCTGTGGCGTTGGGTTTAATGGACCATTGTTGCACTATTTGAGCAACCAGTTCTAATTGTTTATGAGAGATTTGTTTGAGAGGGGTGTTCAATAACGTTTCATCATAAAAGATGCTTAATAGTCGTTTGGGTAAATGATATTCTAGAACGGTTTTCAGACAACGCTCTGGATGATCAAGACGAGCTTGTAATAATTGAGCACCTAGATCGAGATCTGGTAACAAACAAATGGATAAATCATCACCCGGTAGCCAATACGAAGAGATCTGCAAGATAGCAGGGCCGCTCAAGCCACGATGGGTAAATAGCAAATTTTCTCGAAAAGATTGATCATGGCAGTGCACCATACTGTCTACAGAAATGCCGGTTAAAACTTCTAAACGCTGTTTATCATGGTTATGTAGGGTTAAAGGGACCAGACCGGCGCGAGTGGGATATACTGGTATGCCAAATTGTGCGGCAATTTGATATCCGAATGGACTGGAGCCTAAACTGGGAATCGATAGCCCGCCACTCGCGATAACCAATGATTCGCAGAGATAATTCTTGGCATTGACCTGAACACTGAAGCCATGCTCAGTTTTTTGTACAGAATGAATATTTTGGTTTAAGAGTACAGATACTTTGGATGTTTGACATTCTGCGAGTAACATATTCACGATCAAATGTGCTTTTTCTTCGCAGAACAATTGTCCCAATGTTTTCTCAAAATATGCGATATGATGGCGTTCCACCATAGCGATAAAATCCCACTGCGTATAACGACTGAGAGCAGATTTACAAAAATGCGGGTTATGAGACAAAAATTGCGCAGGACTGGTATGAAGGTTCGTAAAATTACAGCGCCCACCGCCAGACATCAGGATCTTTTTCCCGGGTTTGTTACTTTTATCAAGTATGAGAACTTTACGGCCTCGAGCACCAGCCTCGATCCCACACATCAATCCCGCAGCACCTGCGCCAATAATGATGACGTCAAATTTTTCCATGATACAACCAAAGATGAAAGGCGTTAGTATACACCCGATTACGTTGCGCTACATCAAAGCTACATTTCGGCATGCTGTGTATGCGTTAATTCAGGAGAAGAGGGAGGTACTTGACTGATGATTTTACAGAGTCCCAAGCTGGTACTAAATCCAGAGTTTCGTCCTTTTAAAAGAATAGGCAGGCTACTTGCTTTACTAAGTTCGCGTTGTATCTCTTCAATGGAATGCGCGGCCTGAATTTTTTTTATTAATAGCTGAGCACTATCTACTTTTAGCGTGGTCAGTAAGGCATTTCTAAAATACTGTGTTATGCCACGTGCTTTAAAAGTCTTGTTTTCATCAAGTGCACCACGTGAATGGATATAGTCCAATAAGACGCGCTCGCAGTTTTGCTTGAGGCTAATTAACATAACGGGTTG
>CAISKC010000444.1 GCA_903885895.1 uncultured Legionella sp. | reverse complement strand
GCTGCGCTACTCCTCAGCCCGAACGGTTCTTTTTTTATTTTTTGTTTAAAATATGAAATTTCACGCAGTTCTCTAAACATAACTCGTGAAATTTGTGCATTTTCGTGGGGATACATCAGATCCAGAGCGCAGCGAAGGATGACGATCAATTTTGAACTCAGTTCTTGCTAAACTGGCACGTGACTATTCTGCACCGAAGGCTGTGTTGGATGAGATGCCCCACTTTGAAACGTTGGAAAAATACCACATTTCCCTAATATACCAGTTACAACCATCACCATACCAAACCCTAATACGCCAGTAGAGACGGTTGCGGAGACGAGCGGAGTCGTACTAGCTAAACACAATAAGGCCAAAAGCGCTGAAGCCGCCCCTGCATAAATAAGGACCGAATAAAAATCCAGTTTAAATCGAGACCAAAATGGTGGCGTATGAGATTCAGGTACCACTCTCTGCCCTGCTACACTATTTGAAGCCACCGTTGTGGAAGATAATAATAGAGAACTAGCCACTTGATTTGATGGCTGACTCTGAGCATTTAGACCAGCTGGTTGTGCATAATCTTGTCTTTCAAATTGATCGGAATCCACTACTTGAATGAGAATTGGTGATGTATGACCGTGATCAGAATCACCCCCAAGCCTGCTACCTCCATCCCCTTCTGCCAATGCCGTAGCCATATTCTGTCGTGCTTGAATTAAATCAGCCTTTATATTTTGCAGTGTTTTCGTTGATACTTCGAGCTGCAAAGCAGCCAAATCCATACCTTGATTAAAGCGATACATCAAATAAGATACCCAATACCCACCAGACACCGTATCACTAACAGATTGCCGATCCAAATACATCTTTTTTAAAGGCTGATCAACAACATAATCTAACGAGTGCAATGCATTTTTTACTGCCGCATCTAGATATTTAAGATTATTACCGTAAAAGCTTTCACCGCGGTTACGACCCATGCTATCAAGCAAATAAATTGTTTTATCAGCTTTCACATAAGCTAAGAGAACCCAATGCTTACGCGCGCTCAAAGACATCCTAGGCTGCCATTCTTCATAGACCGGAAACAATATCAACTCTTTATCACGCAGTGAACCGTCAACACCCGAAGCTCTCGTAACATTGGCTTCAATCCCATTCAGCTTACTTGGACTATTAAGAGGATTATCCGTACTAGGAGGCAATACTATTACTTGTTCATGGACAAAATAGAGTGGCCTCTGCTCACTAGGCGAAGACGCTACTGCATCAGCACCTATCACTGCTTGATATCCCAAACTAGGCAACAAAGATAAAAGATGCTCAGATTCCAACTTTTCAGGAAGTACCGCAAAAGGAGTGTTTAGTAGATCGGGCAATGCTTGCATAGTAATAACTCAAAAACACAGTGGGTTTATATTGTACACAAAGTTCTTTAAAAAATAAAGTTTATGCGAATAAAAATACAACACCGCGATCAAGATGCTATATTTAGTTTTAACATAAATTGCTGAGCAAAAATTTTGTGCACCTGAGTGGTGGGGTGGAATTGATCGAAAAATATGTATTTCTCACAATGCGATCGATGACGGTTTGTACCAGGTTCTGTACAACGCTCTGTCGTATGAGTAAACCCATATTGTTTGGGATGAGATACGAGTTGTGTCCATATTTGATTGACGTCCACATATTGCCAATCCATTTTGGGAAATCGCGCTTGTAATCGCGCTACGCATGCTTTGAGTAAAAGATTATGCTTCTGAGAAATAGCAGAAAGCGGGATCTGCAATTCCAAATCTTGCGCAAAAGGAGAAAGTCCTAAATCTGGTAACGCTAGGATGCTCACATGCTGCGCGCCGTGTTGTGCCAAACGCACCACATTACGCTCTATCTCTGCCACCACCTTATTCGCCGCATCTGGCGCAACATCAGGGTGCAGTAAATAATCATTGGCACCTATCCATATCACAAACCAACTATGTGCCTCAGGAGGCTTCCGATGAGCCAATAAATAACTATCCACTTCCTGACTTAAGGTAAAAGCCTGAGCTTGGCTTTGTAAAACACCGGCACCACCAAAAGCATAATTCAAAAATGTTGGAGGTTTCTTATTTTGTAGCAGCATATTGTGCACATAATCAATCCATATGGGACCATTACTATAACGGCCTTCATAATACATAGGCTTAGGCGGTTTTTGATGGTGACTATATTCATAACTATTACCATTATCGGACAAACTATCTCCAAAAATAACGAATTTAGAAATAGGTTGTGCCCAGACAGCAACTGAAAACCATAAAAGCGCTAATACTATACAGATACGTTTCATAACCGAATACCAAATGGTGTCAAAACTCAATAAATGATACGTCATCCAGAGCGCAGAAAAAGATCCCCCTTTGGCATATTACTGCCAAGATATCCTTCTCTGCACTATGGATGACGTGATGTGTCAACTGTCAACAGACTTTAATTCTGGCCAACAACGGTCAGATTTAGTTGACGTCCACAGATCCATGCCTTATTTAATTTATGGATGACTTCTTTGTCCATGCCCTTTGGCAAACATACAGTAGAATGATCATCATGAATTTTCAATGCCGTAATATGACGGCTTTGTAGGCCTGCTTCATTTGCAATCGCTCCAACAATATTACCGGGTCTAACACCATGTACTCTGCCAACATCAATCCGAAAATGCTCTTGCTGATAATCAGCAGGTACCGCACGCTGTGATCTTGCAACGGGCCGCTCTGTTGAGCGAGCACGCGGATTATTAGAACTACTACGTTCCGTTCGCGCACGAGGCGCTTCATGATGCTCGGTTTTCATGGTAGGTAACGACTGAGCCCAAGGCTTATCCTGATGCAATTCTAAAGCCAGTGCTGCTGCAACGTCACGCGCTGTAACCTCTGGATTTTCTTGCAAATAGTTATCAATAATCTGCTGATATGCAGCGATATGCTCATGTGTCAAACGATCGGTTATTCTTTTCTGAACACGTTGTTCCCGTGCTTTTTGAATCATCGCATCATAAGGCGCCGTCACTTTTTCAATACGCTGGCGCGTATGGCGTTCAATCATAGCTAGCATACGGCTTTCGCGGGGCGTGACAAACAATATCGTCACACCAGAGCGCCCAGCACGGCCCGTACGCCCAATCCGATGTACGTACGTTTCGCAATCATGCGCCATATCGTAATTGATCACATGCGTGACCCGCTCCACATCCAATCCACGCGCGGCAACATCTGTGGCCACTAGAATATCAATCACCCCTTGCTTAAATTGTGCAATAATCCGCTCACGCAAAGCTTGTGATATATCGCCATGAATCGCCACAGCTCGATATCCTTGTGCGATCAATCCTTCTGCGACTTCTTCTGTGCTGGTTTTGGTGCGTACGAATACGATCATGCCTTGATAATCTTCGACTGCTAAGAAGCGAAGTAATGTATTCTGCTTTTGTCCTTGTCCTGTCATCACGTAACGCTGCTCAACGCTTTTCACCGTTGCGGTCGCTTCACGAATTTCTACTGATAAAGGATCTTGCAAATATTGCTTAGCGATTTGTCGAATTCTAGGAGGCATGGTTGCAGAAAATAAAGCAATTTGTCTTTCTGTAGGAAGTTTTTTTAAAACAGTTTCAACATCCTCAATAAAGCCCATCCGTAACATTTCATCTGCTTCATCTAAAATCAAAGTTCGCAATCGATCCAGTTTTAAAGTACCGCGCTCTAAATGGTCTAAAATTCGACCTGGGGTTCCTACTACCACATGCGCACCGTCACGTAATTTTTTTAATTGCGGACGATAATCTTGTCCACCACAAATAACCGTGACTTGCAATCCGGGCAGATAAGTACCCAGTGACTCAAAATGCGCGCCCACTTGGATCGCCAATTCACGCGTTGGAGCAAGAACGAGCGCTTGTGGCACAGCCGTTTCAAGTACCAAATTTTCTAGAATAGGTAACGCGAATGCCGCCGTTTTCCCCGTTCCAGTTTGGGCCAATGCGATCATATCGCGTTTTTGTAACATCCCGGGAATCGTCTGTTGCTGAATAGGAGACGGCGTTTGAAACCCCAAATCACCTATTGCTTGCAATAATCGGGAAGATAATTGTAATTCTGAAAAAAGAGTCATACTCTATCCTGATAAATCAATGTAAAAACTGGTCAGTATCATACCAGGATTTGGAATAAATTGCACCTATTTTCGTAAGTGCTGTTCAGCCAAGCCTTCTGAGTCTATTGACGGCGGTCATACATCACGTCACAATGGATCAAAACGAGTTGGCAATTCGGATTGGGAGGTTGGCGCAAAGATACTATGCAAACAAATAACAACACCCATCATTTTATCCCACCATTACCCATCTCCTCAGATGAGAAGCATCTTTTTGCATTGCATAGGTTCCCACTCATAGACATTGAGTCTGGTTTAAAAAACATGAATGCGGATGAAACCCTATTCATCACAATATTACACACTCTACTTGAACAAGAGTTTCCTAATGAAAGTAGTGCTTATATCCAGGCGCATGCCAAAAATGACTGGGAAACCATTGAAAAATTAGCCCATAAAATGAAAGGTGGTGCGATTTATACTGGACTCATCAGATTACAGCATGCCTGCCAACATTTCGAGACGTATCACTTAAGTGGGCAGACGCTCTTACTAGAAGGTTTATACCAACAAATCATCCACACGATGCGCGAAACACAGCAAGCATTAGAAACAGTTGTTTCCAAAGCACAGTCATAATCAAATTGTCAACAGACCGTAGATTTTTGACCAAAGCCCAGCTTATGAGTTTAGAAACAACTGCGTAAAATACGGTCGACCTAATTTATCGCGAACGATACCAATCCCCGTCTGATTGTAATGACCCAAAATATTACGGCGATGACCAGGACTCTTAATCCAGCCTTCAGCTACTATTTTAGCGGTATGATAATTGTAAGCCACATTTTCAGCACCCCCTTGCGAGGTTTGAATTTTTTTATGTAAATAGCTCATACGCCGATCAAACCCATCGTGCCCAAATGCGACTCGGTGTGCAGCCATATCTGCACTATGGCGCGCCGCTTCCTCATTCAAAATAGGATTCATTTGTAATTTGGATAATCCCTGCCGAACTCGAAATTGATTAATATAAACCAATATATCTTCTGCTAAAGTATCTTTCTTTGATGGCAACGCATTGACAACCGTAACCATACTCCAACATAACAAAACAACTAAACCGATACGCCTCAACATCTTTTACCTCAAACTCCCACACCGAATCTATGAAAAACTTTC
This sequence comes from uncultured Legionella sp., assembly GCA_903885895.1. Classification (GTDB taxonomy): domain Bacteria; phylum Pseudomonadota; class Gammaproteobacteria; order Legionellales; family Legionellaceae. The sequence continues at coordinate 6,843 of CAISKC010000444.1, read as the reverse complement.
ATTCCGAGATTGGGAGATGAACCGTTTTTAATGATCCGTCTCCCCTCACTCTAGCATTCAGTAACCTCATCTTTTTTGCATTTAGAACTATCCCAAATATCTTGTTTCATAATGGTTGCATCACGTTCAGGACCTGTAGAAACAATTGCAACACCTACGCCTAAGAGTTTTTCTAAATAGGCAATATAATTGCGGGCATTCGTTGGTAATGCTGCCATAGTGGTTATATCTGCCGTAGACGCTTGCCATCCTGGCACCGTCTCATAAATCGGTGTAAGATCTGCAAAATCTTCCGCTGCACTAGGTGGAGACTGATATTGCTTACCATTTTTATCTTGATATGCTACTGCAACGCGTATCTCATCCAAACCGTCTAAGACATCTAATTTCGTCAGACATAATCCGGTAATGCTGTTCAATTCAATGGCTCGTTTTACTAACACCGCATCAAACCAACCACACCGCCGTGCACGACCAGTCGTAGCGCCAACTTCCACACCACGCTCTGCTAAACGTTTGCCAATATCATCATGCAATTCTGTGGGAAACGGACCAGACCCAACACGAGTCGTATAAGCTTTGGTGATACCTAAAATATAATCTAGATTACGTGGACCAAGTCCAGCGCCATTCGTAACACTACCCACACAGGTATTGGAAGATGTGACAAATGGGTATGTACCATGATCAACATCCAAATACACACCCTGTGCGCCTTCAAACAAAATCACATCGCCATTTTGTACATGCGCATGAATGGCAGTAGTCACATCCATAATCATAGGGCCCAGTATTTTAGCCCATTCTAATGCATCCTCTAAAATTGGCTGCACATCAATTGCGGGTTGTTTATAATACTGCGTTAGCATGAAATTATGGTATTCAAGCAAAGCTATTAATTTCTTTTCAAACCGGTCTCTATGCAATAAATCATTCATTTTTAACGCACGACGTGCAATTTTATCTTCATAAGCAGGACCAATCCCTCGTCCAGTCGTGCCAATTTGTGTATGCTTTTGTTCACGTGCTTTATCTAACGCAACATGACAAGGCAAAATAAGAGGACAAGATGCAGCAATGCGTAACCGACTACGTACATCTAAATTAGCTTGTTCTAATGTGCTGATTTCATCAATTAAAGCTTGCGGAGAAACCACCACACCATTACCAATGTAACAATGAACATGCTTACGCAAAATCCCGGAAGGCACCAAATGAAGCACCGTTTTTTGACCGTTAATTTTGAGGGTATGGCCTGCGTTGTGCCCGCCCTGATAACGCACAACAGCTTGCGCATTCTGCGTCAACAAATCAACAATTTTTCCTTTCCCTTCATCACCCCATTGCGTCCCAAGCACTACTATATTTTTAATCATCATTACTGGATTCCTACTCATATTTAAACTTAACCACTTGGGTCTAGCACCGCGCACAGCATACATGTAACTGTAACAGCCCCTTAGGGGGCAGCAGACTTCGCACTACCTTGTATGCTACGGAAATAATTAAAAAAGCTACTATTTTGGTCTAAAACCAACACATCTTGCTTCGAAGTAAAGCTGCCTTCATAAGCATGTAAACTACGATAAAAAGCAAAAAACTCTTTATTTTTACCAAATGCATCTGCATAAATTTCCGCAGCTTGTGCTTGACCATGCGCACGAACAATTTGTCCTTCACTACGCGCAGTTGCCAAAAGAACTGTCACTTTCGCATCCGCTTCAGCCGAAATCGCTTCTGCTTTCGCATGTCCATCTGCACGATGACGATTAGCAATTTTTTGCATATCAGCTCGCATTCTTTGGTAAATAGCATTACTAGTATTAGCAGGTAGCTCAATACCCTTGATGCGCACGTCTACAACATGAATACCTAATTCACCTGCTTGACGCTCAGCACGCTCTCGCAATACATCCATGACATCATCACGGCCTCCGGAGACGACATCAGAAATGGTTCTCTTACCAAACTGTGCACGCAACGATGTATTCAATTGCTGTTCTAATAACGTTTCAGCTTTGAATGCACTGCCACCTGTCGCTTTGAAATAACGGGCCAGATCTTCAATGATCCACTTCACGTAATAATCCACCATCACGTCTTTCTTTTCTTTGGTCACAATCCGTGATGATTTGATATCTAATGTCTGGATCCGCGTATCAAAAATACGCACACTATCCAGCAAAGGCCATTTCGCATGTAATCCCGGCGCCAATATCATACAAGCATTGGTCTGAGGATCCATCACCAAACGCCCTAATCGGAGCACAATACCATGCTGCCCTTGTTTGATAGTAAACATAGCACTTGCACCAAGCAACGCGATGAAAACCAACAGAGCACTTATCAGTAGCTTACTTGTTTTCATCGACTGTCTCTCCCTTCTTCCGTAAGTCTTACCTCAGATCGCCCTTCCAAAAACCCAGTATTCAGATCGTTAGCCACATTGGCAGCTTGCAGTGCAGCAGCCGATTTGGAAACAGATGACTCCGCATCCTGACTTAACATCTTATCTATCGGTAGATATAATAAAGAATTAGATTTTCCATCAACCACCACTTTGGTACTTCTTTGCAAAATACGTTCCATAGTATCTAGGTACATCCTTTCCTTCAGAACAAAGGGATTGCGCTCATACTCAGGTAATAATTGCAGAAATTCTGCTGTCTCACCCGTTGCATTTAATACCACTTGCTGCTCATAAGCTTTGGCTTCTTCTCGTATACGCGTCGCTCCCCCTTCCGCAGTGGGAACCACACGCGCAGCATAAGCACCCGCTTGTTCTGTAAACCGTCTCTCATCTTCCTGCGCTTTGATAGCATCATCGAAAGCATCTTGTACATTCTCAGGTGCGCGTGCGGGTTGTGGCGAGACATTCACAATCACAATACCAGTTTTATACAATTCTAGAATCTTAATCAAAGAATCCTGCACACTCGATCCCCAAGCTTCTCGTCCTTCTGTGATCAACTGATCCAACGTAGTGGTACCTACCACTTGACGTAAGGCACTTGATGTCGCTTGTTTTAAACTTTCTTCCACATCCGCAACATTAAACAGATAATCCTGCAAATCTCCGATACGGTATTGCACGGCAACTGCAACCGAAACCAAATTTTCGTCTTTTGTCAGCATCTGAGCAGAATAAGAGTAATCAGAAACACGTTCCACATTCAAAACATGTTTAGATTCAATCAACCTTGGAATCCAATGAGGCCCAGGTTCAACCGTTCCTATATATTTCCCAAACCGCATGATCACAGCTTGCTCTGCAGGATCAACAATAAAAATGCCTGACAACCCCCAGAGAAGAACAACCACTCCTGCCATAGTAGAAGCAAATAATTTTTCTCCTTTTGGCGAAGGTTTAAACGACGAACCTGGCGAAGATGGATGAAAACTGCCACGTTTTTTTTGATTAAAAAATTTCTGTAATTTTACTTTCAATTTTTTTAACGCTTCATCCAAGTCAGGCGGTTGTTGCGATTTACCATTCCAAGGATCTTCTTTACCTGGCTCATCATTCCAGCCCATGCCTGCTCCAATCAAATATTAATTCAGTAAAAGGAATTTTATGGGGTCTTCCTTATTTGTGCAACCATCATCCGTCTTTTTTCCCATATTTTTATGCTTTATCTGAGATAAGGAACGTTTTTTTACATGATGATCTATTTTTGCCTATCCATAACGCGGTTGTTTCAACGCGCTCGTATGATATACCTTTTCATTTACGTTGAAATTTCAAATCCCATACTGCATGACCCAAATTCAATCCTCTCTGTTCAAATTTCGTCAGAGGACGCGCTATTGGCCTAGGAATAAAACCGCCCTTCGGATCCAAATTCACCAAACCAGGATCTTGCATCAATACTTCCAACATTTGCCAAGCATAGTCTTCCCAATCCGTTGCCAAATGAATCCATCCACCTGACCGTATGCGACTCACGACCAACTTTACAAAATCAGGTTGAATCAAGCGCCGTTTTTGATGCCGTAGTTTTGGCCAAGGATCCGGAAAAAAAATATTGATGCCCGCCAAAGACTCTGCAGCAACGCCGCGTTGCAAAACATCCACCGCATCATACGGAGCAATCCGCACATTTTCAATCTTCTGTTCTTGTAATGTCATCGCCAGATTACCAATACCAGCTCTGTGCACTTCAATTCCAAGAAAATTAATCAGCGGATTTTCCTGAGCCAACGCTACCAACGTTTTCCCCATACCAAACCCAAGTTCGACCACCACATCGGCGCTACGACCAAAACATGCGTCCCAATCCCACGCTTCATCCGTCAAAGCCAATTGGTAATCAGGTAAACACTGTTCCAAGCCCTTTTTTTGTCTAGGACTTAAGCGACCCGCACGGATTACAAAACTTTTAATTGTCCCCATCGTAGTACTAGTTTCCAATCATATTTTCTGGCTTCACCAGCAGATCAAATTGTTCTGCGCTCAAAAACCCCAATTGCACCGCTGCTTCACGTAAAGAAAGATCCTCATGATGCGCCGTTTTAGCAATCGTTGCAGCTTTGTCATACCCAATATGTTCACTCAAAGCCGTCACCAACATCAGCGAGTTTTGGACATAATGCGCTAGCACTTTTCTATTAGGTTGTAGCCCTTCCACACAAAAACTTAAGAAAGACGTGCAAGTATCTGCCAACAAATTAATAGAATTCATCACATTAAAAATAATCACAGGTTTGAACACATTCAATTCAAAATTACCTTGACTGGCAGCAATAGTCACTGTCACATCAGCACCCATGACTTGTGTACACACCATGGTCATCGCCTCTGCTTGAGTAGGATTAACCTTGCCGGGCATAATGGATGAGCCAGGCTCATTTTCAGGTAAAGCTAATTCGCCTAAACCACAACGTGGACCAGATCCCAACCAACGCAGATCGTTCGCAATTTTCATCAAAGCACACGCTAATGTCTTCATCACAGCATGACCCATGACCAAAGGTTCATGCGCAGCTAATGCCATAAACTTATTTGGCGCAGAACAAAATGGGAGTCCTGTCAACATCGCTATTTGTTCCGCAGCACGCACCGCAAACTCAGGCGGCGCATTCAAACCCGTTCCCACAGCGGTACCACCTAAGGCTAATTCATAAATTTCTGGCAATACATGTTCAAACCGCCGCAAACAAGCATCTAATTGTGCCACATATCCTGAAAACTCTTGGCCTAAAGTCATAGGCACTGCATCTTGTAAATGTGTACGACCAATTTTGATAATATCGTGATAATCACGCATTTTTTGCGCTAAACCATCGCGTAGCTTTTGCACCGCCGGGATAAGCTTCTGCCGCATACCTAAAGCGCATGCAATATGCATCACCGTCGGAAACGTATCATTCGAAGATTGCGACATATTCACATCATCATTCGGATGAATAGGCTTTTTAGAACCCAGCACACCACCCGCCAATTCAATCGCACGGTTTGCAATAACTTCATTGGCATTCATATTGGTTTGTGTACCACTTCCCGTTTGCCAAACATGTAAAGGAAAATGATCATCTAGTTTTCCAGCACAAACTTCGTCCGCAGCATTGGCAATCAATGCGGTTTTATCTGCAGGTAATTTACCTAACGCTTGATTGGTCAAAGCCGCTGCTTTTTTTAAAATCCCAAACGCGTGCACCAATTCAAGTGGCATGCGATCATGCCCGATATGGAAATGATGTAAAGAACGCTCAGTTTGAGCACCCCAGTACTTATCAGCAGGCACATCAATTGCACCCATGCTATCTGTTTCGGAACGCACACCCGTCGTCATCGTTATTTTTCTCCGACCCTATAAAAAAGGCGCAGTTTATCATAAACTTAGGGGATGTACGACTTTTTTGCTTGCCTTGAATATCATGAAAACCTCTGTTTTTTACCTATATCTTTCCTCACTCCGACGAGTCATTAACAAATGAGAACAATCCGTATCTATCAGCCTGGTCATTACGAAATAGGCCAAACCATCGCTCTCTCCGACGCCGCAGCCCAACACGTCGGCTTGGTCCTGCGCTTAAACATCGGGGCCAAGATCATCCTATTTCGTGGAGATAATTATGAATATCAAGCGATCTTAAGCTCCGTACAAAAAAAGAAGATTCAAGTCACCATTGAATCAATGACCATGACCAATCGCGAATCCCCCCGCCAGATTCATCTCGCACAAAGTTTAGCAAAAGGCGATAAAATGGAATGGATCATTCAAAAAGCCGTTGAGTTGGGCATCGCTAGTATTACCCCATTACTTACAGAGCGCAGTGTCGTGCGCTTAGACGCGCAACGCCTTGAAAAAAAGCATCAGCAATGGCAAGCCATCGCCATTTCAGCATGCGAACAATCTGGGCGGAATCAGATTCCAATGATTTACCCCGCATGTTCATTTGAACAGTATCTCAACCATAGCACAGCCACCTACCAATGGCTGCTCTCTCCTGAAGCACAAGCATCCTGGCCATCTATCTCCGAAAAAAGCGCTGAATTAGCCATCCTCATCGGCCCAGAAGGCGGCTTCAGCCCTGAGGAATTACGCTATGCACAAGCACATCAAGTACATAGCATTCGACTAGGACCTAGAATCTTAAGAACAGAAACAGCCGCTGTCACAGCAATCGCGATCCTACAAAATTTATATGGCGATTTATGACGAACGAACCGTTTCGTTCCTAACTGACAAAGTAGCGACAGCGCAGTCTTTTGACTAAATTAGTCTACACTTATAGAAGTTACGCATTGACAGCAGCTTGAAATTTAGGATTCAAATGCTCTTTGTCTTGAATGAACGCATCAATAAATGAAGCAATAATTTCATTGAATAGTTCTCGCCG
>CAISKC010000443.1 GCA_903885895.1 uncultured Legionella sp. | reverse complement strand
CAATTAACTTTAAAATTTCGCTACCAGACAGCATGGTCAAATTTTGGATAGATCCCTCAGAACGACGTGCCCACCAGTTCGAAGAAATAATCACCCATGAAGCAGAGTTTTAAACTATTTCTTCGAACTGGTGGGCACGCTGCGCTTTGTTCACCCTACCTTTACATCGATTTTCTATCAAAAAATTATGAGGGGATCTCTCAGGGATGAGGTTTGATGAGATCTTTCAGGGACAAAAACTTCAGATTGAAACCATACGGAAGATATTTATCATTTTCTAAAAGAGCGTGCTTTATTTCTAGCGGCAGTGCTTAAGAGAGATTCACTTTCTTCCGTGTTCGTGGCGTCTCGTTTTGCTGCTTCGCGTTTTGCAGCAAATAACCTATCACGTTGATTTGAGCTATTAGTAGCAGGATGCCTTGTTTTAGCTTGTCGTTGTGGAGATGCCGTTTCTATTTCAGGTCCCTTTCTAGTTTTTGATCGCGCATTTGATGATGCTTCTAGGGGCGGTGGGGTAAGTAGGTAAGTTTTGACTTGTTGCATCGCATGAGTGGAGGTCGTGGCTTGTGCAAAATGTGCTTGTTGCTCCATGATAGGTAGCATGGTGGCTACGGCAGTAGCGTTTTGGTTGGATGCAACATAAGCTTGCATAGCTTTGTTTAATTCATCTGCCGCTAGGATGGCAGTTTGTTTATCTACAGCTCGTAATAGCATGATAAAGGGTCCTTGGATGCTATCTGGTAGCGGAATCAAATCAAAAATTTGTGCGTGACCCAAGGTATCTGCTAAGGCTTTACCAGAAGACTCATCATTGAGAAGCGTTTGCTTTCCTATCGTCAGCGACATGGTTTGTACCAATAATGCATAGTCAGGAAGATGATGTAGATCAAAGGCAATTAATTTTTGTAAAGTTTTTGTGGTAAATTTTTGATTTCCAAGGTCTTCGTCTAAGTTTTTATCTTGTTGCCAAACTATTTTTAGGGCGTGAATTTGATCCCGGATATTTTTACCTTCTGAGGTAAATGCGAATACTTTGGATTTGAGCAATCCTCTCACATAAGAGGATGCGGGATTTAAAAAATCGATATATGCTTGTAAATTCAGGGCTTGATTTGCATCAATGGCTGCAATTTGGCTACACAAGCTCATTTCGAGCATAAGTGTTTGATCGGAAATAGCTCCGGACCAGTCAAGCATAGGGTAGCCTAATGTTTTGTCTGATTCAGCTGGATCATATGTTTGGACCCAACACAGGGGTTCGTGTCTAGGATTTTGTTGTATTACCGTTCGATTATAATGATGAGCAGCAGCCAAGGTTTGCTGGATTTGCGCATTTGTGGCGGCGTATACATAATAGGTGATCGGCGGATTGGTTCTGTAGTGACAACTGTCAGATATTTGAGTCAGCCTATCTTTAAATTGTGTTTGATAGTCCGGGGTAGACATACTCTCTGGTAAATGTAACGCAGTACTATGTACTCTGGAGCGACGGATCTCATCGGAGGATTTAAAGTTTGTGCCGGTGCAACGATAAGTCTGGATTTGGCGGAAACTATAAGCAAGATCAGGTTGTATAGTGGTTATTTCTGTTGCTAAAGACTGTCTGGTATCGAAATACACCATTTTATTACTGATTATTTTTGCAGTACTGACAGTCGCGGTAGGCTGGCGCTGTTTTTGTTGGTGAATTTGTGCGCGGAGGTGTTCAAGCAGCATGATGCGCCCGTTCTTTCTTAGGTCATCTTGTGTTTCGATTAAGCTGTTATTGAGCGTAACCATATCTAACTGTTTTAGCATAGTCCCGTTACGAATACTGGCATTGATTAATCCTGAGGCTAAGTGGTTGAGTACCGTTACATTTAGTCTTTGGGCGGTTGCCAGTAATGAGGCTTGCATCATTTGTGAGGTGACACCCTCTGTTTGCAGCGCTGTTTGATAGGTTTGTGCAATCTGATTGAGGTACATTTGTAATACTTGTTGTAAAGGATTTATGGCTGTTTTGTTGCGATTTAACAAGGCTAAAATGTTTGCAACAACAGCAGGTGAGGCTTGTTTTTTTAGGGTGGTGGAAAGCATTTGGTAAAATTGTTCAGCAACATCTGTTGTCTGTACATCGGCAATATCGAGATTCCAAGTGACGAGCTCGGCGTTTTGTTCTGAACTGATGGTTGTAACGAGTGCTCGGCCTTGTGGATCAAAGGTACAGTTGTGTTGTTCAATTTGCTGATGCATATCCGCAATGGGGATAGGTTGTAATAGAGTATTGGCTTTTTCAGGCTCAATTGGAATGAAATTGAGTTGGTCATATAATATTTCTAGTTTATTCAAAATCTCAGGTCTATTCGATTCAATGAATCGATTCAATGTTTCAAGTAATGAATTGATGTGCATTTGTCGGATATTTGGCTGATCGTTGAATGTGATGTTTTTCAAATAACGTAATTTTTTTTCGGCCTCTGCTTTTAAGTAAGGGTGTCGACAAGTAGCGATATTTTTTTCTAATGCCGTTATTTGGCGTACAAAAAGCTCTTCTTCTAGTATCTGTTTAATAGGTTCCAGTTCCTTTGGATCGAGATGAACTTTGGGATATAGTTTTTGCAGCGGATCGAAGGAAGCTTGTTGAGGTGTTTCTGTAAAGGATATGAGTTCTGTGACAAACGCCATGGCAGTTTGCTGTTTGGCTGGGGTCAGTTTTGTAAAATTCAGTTTCTGGAGAAAAGGTAATTGAGCAATGGCGATATTTTTTGTTGGGCTATTGCTATTTTGGATAGATTTTTCTAATTTTTCTATCAGAGAATGGTAATGCAGGCTCCGATAGGATTGATTTATTTTTTTAGTGAATTCATCTGAATCAATGTTTGGGTCTTGTAAAGCACTGGTGTACTCTGCTTTTAAAGTATCCATAGCGCTCTCTTTATCTTTTTCGCTCCTTTTTTTTTCGAGGCCGTCTTTCAGGTACGCAGTTCTACCAGACTTATCGACCCTATAGAAAAAGTGGATCATGAGAAATTCTAAATAGAGTTCTTTAAAAGCTTTGGTCACAGCAGGTTTTTGCGGTGTTTGGGTTTCTGCTTGAAGAATCAGATCTTTTAAAAACTGTTTATAATGATGGTATTCAAAAAAATCCAAGGTATTTGCGGTGTAATAGCGTTGAATTTTTCTAGCAATTTTACCATCTAATTGTTTTACATTTTCCATGATGCGAGGAACTTGGGGGGTGAGGAGATCGCGATTATCCAAATTGTGGTGGAGCAAACGCGTGTTCAAACGTTCGTACCGCTCTTCTGAAATTTGACCATTTTCATGAAAAATGCTTTGTACCAATTGCTGGATTTTCTCGGATCCGATGGCAGAGCTGATCGATCGCATAATCTGAGGTCCGGACAAAGGTTGTTCATGATGTGCGCCATGTAAACCAGTATAGTAATCATCAGCTACGATGTTTTCAGAACAAATAAAAGTAACTTCTCGCTCCTCATACGGAGCAAGCGTATTTCTAAACACAGTAATGGTATATTGTGCATTGGGCTCATGTCCAAATCGGTTGATAGATAAGCCACAAGGCACATCTGTGTCGTCAATGTAGGCGAAACCCATATAGGCTTTGAAATTTACATCACCATGGTCGTTATATATTTGCACTAATTTGGGATTCATAGTGAACATAAAATATACTGCGTTTGCATTCATTTCACCTTGGCCGTAATAAGGGAAATTCTGATAATTATCCATATTGTATAAGCGATCTTTGGTTTTTTCTGTACTATGGGTGTGGGGGTCTCGTAATTCTAGGATAATATCTCTGGCTTTGTCTTTTTCTATGATCTCTTGATAATCATCTTTGGATAAAGGATCGAAGTTGATGCCTGGTCCGTTTTCTCCAGTCAGTCGCAGTGCCTTGAGCATGGTCGGAAAATTATCCGTATATTTCCTATAGCGAGACATGTTGAACCTATAACGTTTCCATACTTATCATTTATTATAGGATACAAATAAAATTTATTCTAATTGCGCCTATATTAGGCATTCTCGATTACGCAACGCGCTGCCGATAGTGTGCCCATCTAATAAGGCCAATTCGCCTCCAGAAGGGATGCCGTGAGCTAGTTGGCTGATTTTGATGGAGAGGGTACGCAGGTGTTCTTGAATAAAATGAACGGTAGTACGCCCTTCTATACTGGGGCTGAGTGCGAGGATTAGTTCTTGAATATTGGCTTCTTGCACATAAGCGCGCAGTCGGGGTAAGCCTATTTCATCGGGACCAATCCCATCTAACGGAGAAATTTTACCCATTAGTACAAAATAGCGACCACGATAGAGCATGCACTGTTCTAGCGCTATGACATCTGCTGGGCTTTCTACAACGCATAGTAAATGAGGATCACGATCTGTGTTTTGGCAGAGATCGCAAATAGTTTGAGTCGTGTAATTATTACAAGTTTGGCAGTGTTGAATGGTTGACATGGCTTCAGATAAACAGTCAGCCAAATGTAGTCCGCGCTCGCGCTGATGTTGTAGTAAATGAAACACCATGCGCTGCGCGGATTTTGGACCAACGCCTGGTAGACAGCGTAAAGCATCGACCAAGCGTAATAATGCATCCATTAGAAATTATTTATCCTCTTCTTCATTCAAGAAGCCTTGTGGGATCTGCATACCTGCAGTTAATTGATTAATCTTTTCTTTAGAAATTTTTTCAACTTGACGCACAGCATCGTTAATGGCTGCAGCCACCAAGTCTTGCAACATTTCAACTTCTTCGTCCATCAAAGATTTTGCAATGTTGACACGAATCGCTTCATGGCGACCATTCATGACTACTGTTACCATTCCGCCACCTGCTTTGCCTGTGACTTCTAATACGGTTAATTCTTCTTGCGCTTTTTTCATGCGATCTTGCATGCTTTGCGCTTCTTTCAATAAAGCATTAAGGTTTCCACCCAAATCAGCTGCACTCATTTTATCCCTCGCTAAATGTTCGAATTGCTGTCATTAACAGATCTACAAGCAATAATATTAACAGATTTTGAGTTAATGGGAAAGAAATTCTGGAGTCAGTGAATGATTCGCTAGCTTGATCTAAAAGCTACGTCATCTAGTGCGTACCGAAGGATCTCACGGTTGTGGTACTGTGCCAATTTATGGAGATTTTACGTGGCTGCAACAGTGTCTTTGATCAGATCCGCAGAAAATTCTTTTTGCAATTGTTGAAATACGGGGTCGCTTTGTAAAGCTTGAGTAAAACTTTCATGCTGTTTGATATCAGCGAGCTTTTTTTGCGTAGCAGGAGAATCTAGGGATTCCTGTTGATATTGCAAAGTTAATCGAATAGTTTCTTGATAATAAGCACTGAGACTGTCTTGAATACGAGTTATGACGGGTTTGGTAAAGATAGATTGATGGGATTTTTCCACTTTTAAAATGATTTCATGGGCACTTTTATTTAAAAATTCAGAGTGTTGTATCGCCGATAATGCCAGACCACTTAATTGTAATTGGGTAACGATGGTGGCCCAATCTTTAGGTTGAGATAGTTCAGATACAATTGGCGAGGCTGGTTCATGCAGTACTGGTTCAATTGGCTCATGTGGCGTTGGCATGATTGGTTCATGCAGTGCTGGTTCAATTGCCTTATCTGGCGTTGGCACGACTGGTTCTTGCAGTGTTGATTCAATTGGCTCATGTGGCGTTGGTATGATTGGTTCATGCAGTGTTGGTTCAATTGGCTCATGTAGCGTTGGCTGGATTGGTTTATGCAGTGTTGGTTCAATTGGCTCATGTGGCGTTGGCATGATTGGTTCATGCAATGTTGGTTCAATCGGCTCATGTAGTGTTGGCACAATAGGGGGTGCGATAGAGACAGGCTGAGATTCTGATTTTGAATGAGAGGGGCTGTCTGGTGTGAGGCTAAGAGACTTTGGTTGTTGATACGCGAGTTTGGGTATTGCAGCAGGGGCTGCGGGTTTGAAGGTATACATGCGCAATAACGTCATCTCAAATCCAATAATTGGCGTAGGAGCAAATGGCAAGTCACCAAGTCCTTTTAAGCCAATTTGATAAAATAATTGCGTATCTTCGGATGATAATTGTTGTGCAAATAGGGCAATTTCAGGTTGCGATTCAATATAAGGTGGGCAAAGCGCTGCTTGTTCACCGGCAGTAGCGGGTGTTGTAGGCAGTGCTTGTAATACGGCAATACGGTGCAAATAAGCAAGCAGTTCATCTAAAACGTAACGGAATTGGCCGCCTGTTTGGGCAATATGACGACTGATGGTGATGAGCTGTTGTGGATCTTGCGTGCAGAGTGCTTGTAATAATTGGATGGCATAATCTTCTGTGGTTTGCCCTAGTAATCCTGCAACATTGGTAGCAGAGAGCGTGTCGGTGCGTCCTGCTAAGCTTTGGTCGAGGAGACTTAAGGCATCGCGCATGCTGCCGCGTGCGGCTTTTGCAATCATGTTGAGTGCCGGAGGTTCAAAGTCAACCTGTTCCGACTGCAGGATAGTTTGTAAATGCGCCGTGATAATCGGTTCAGACACGTGTTTTAAGTGAAACTGTAAACAGCGCGACAAAATAGTGACTGGTATTTTTTGAATATCCGTGGTGGCTAACAGAAATTTCACGTGCGCAGGCGGTTCTTCTAATGTTTTAAGCAACGCATTGAAACTGTGTTGCGATAGCATATGTACTTCATCGATTAAATAAACTTTATAGCGCCCAATCGTGGGTGCATATTGTACATTGTCCAAGAGTTCACGTGTGTCTTCTACTCGTGTTTTGGAGGCGGCATCAATTTCAATTAAGTCAATAAATCGCCCTTGCTCTATAGCTTGGCAGATATCGCATTGTAAACAAGGCAGGGCAGACACTCCTTGTACACAATTCAATGCTTTGGCGAGAATGCGCGCAACACTGGTTTTGCCAACGCCGCGTGTGCCAGTAAAAAGGTAAGCATGGTGTACACGATTTTGCGTGAGTGATTGTGTGAGTGCACGAGTCAGGTGCTCTTGTCCGAGCAATTCAGAAAAGGTACGTGGCCGCCATTTACGGGCTAATGCGATATAAGTCATGGTACGGACCTAGTTTAGGTGGCGGCTCTAAGAGCCGTATCCCGCACGCGAATTAAGTGCTGCCGCTGCTTCCTTCCGGACCTGACGGGGTTCACACATACTATCGCCGCGAGAGGACTCAAAGAGCTACCATAGCGAGAGAGTAGAGTAACGATTTTTGATTAAAATGTAAAGGTTGATGCGATGAACCCATCAGAATATACGTTTAGCTAGCCAAAAAGCGTTGCGAAGCTAGCCAGTCTTGATAAGCAATTTTTTTATCTCTAGGGTTTTTTAAGAGTTCAGCAGGGTGATAAGTCACCATAACAGGGATGTTTTGATATTGATGCATGCGGGTGCGCATGCTGCTTAAAGACTGTGTCGTATTCAGTAGATATTGGCCGGCTAAGTGGCCTAACGCTATTATGAGCAGCGGTTTTACGATGGCTATTTGTTGCGCTAAGTAAGTGCTGCATTGTGACATTTCATCGGGTTGCGGGTCTTGATTGTTAGGTGAATGGCATTTTAGGACATTGGTCATATAAATTTGGTCCTGATCCAACCCGATACAAGCGATCATTTTATGCAATAAGCTGCCGGCAGCTCCGACAAAGGGCACACCTTGTTGATCCTCATGAAATCCAGGCGCCTCGCCAATTAGCATCAGTTTGGCTTGCGGATTACCGCGGGCAAAGACGGTTTGCGTCCGAGTACTGTGTAGCGGACAACGAGTACATGCGGCAACTTCGTTGGTTAAGCATTGTAGCGCAGACAAGGTGTTCTGATCTTCACGCAGGATCCAAGGCGTGATCCCCATCTTTTCTAAGTAATAATGATGCATGGTCGGATTCGAGTGAAAGTTTTATTGAGTATATAGCAAATGCCTTGTACAAGACAAAAAGAATACTATACTGAAAATGAGGCTTTAAATTTTAATGAATGGGAGCTAAGAATGAAAAAAGTAATTTTATTATCTGCGTCAATGCTTTTATTGAGTGCATCGGCGTTTGCGGTGAAAAGTGGTGGGGGCAGTTTAAATGCGAGTACTCCAGCGGAACAAGCGTGCCATGTTAATCATATCAAAGGTTGTATTAGGGTGTCATGTGATGGGCACACCACAGTAAACTGTCTAACCAAAAGCGGTGCTTCCATACCATTTACGCCTTCTACAACATCAGGTTGCATAACAGATGCAAATGAAAATTTCACTGTTATATTATCGCTGGATGACACAAGTTTAAGCTGTGGACATGCGTCTGCTCCTGCTTCCGAACCTGATTCTGCCGCACCTGCTGCTCAGTAGTGTGTCGTTTTCACCTTGGTGAAACTCAATTTAAACAATAGAGTTTCACTTTCTGATTTGCCGGGGAAAATTCATTATTTATAGAGCAAAGTCCTTGTACAAGGAAAAAAAAGATCTATACTGAAATGGGAGATTTTAATTCTAACAGGAGCTTACTATGAAAAGAATGTTGTTGCTTGCTGCGTCATTAGTTTTATTTGCTACTACCGCTTTAGGGTTAAGTCCGTATACTGCTGTAAATTCAAGATGAGCAAGAAGTATTAGCGTCATCGT
>CAISKC010000442.1 GCA_903885895.1 uncultured Legionella sp. | reverse complement strand
GATGGGAAAGTAAAAAAATCTGAGAATCAATTATCTCGCGAATATGTCGTGGGTCTAAACTATCTTTTGAATGAGCAACCTGATAAAGCGGTCGACGTTTTTATTAAATTATTGGAAGTAGATAGTGAAACGGTAGAAACGCATTTAGCATTAGGTAGCTTGTTTCGCCGTCGCGGAGAAGTAGATCGAGCGATTCGAATTCATCAAAATTTGATTGCACGGCCACAGTTGAGTGATTTCGAACGCAAAGAAGCCTTGATGGCACTCGGACAAGATTATATGAGTGCTGGGTTATTTGATCGCGCAGAACGAATATTTCTTGAAGTGGTCGAAATGGCGGGTGACCGTGAAATTAGTAGCTTACGTGGATTACTCGCTATTTATCAGCAAGAAAAAGCGTGGGAAAAAGCATTAGAGGTTATTCATAAAATCGAAGTTTGTACAGGTTCTTCGATGCATTGTGAAGCAGCGCATTATTATTGTGAAATTGCAGTGCAGGACTTGAAGCAAAATGCGGATGAGAAAGCGCATCAGTCTGTCCAGCAAGCGCTCATGGTAGACTTTAATTCAGTGCGTGCTAGCTTGATGTTAGCGAAAATGGAAATGCAAGCAGGGCGTTATAAGCAGGCCATTCAGGCTTTACAACAGGTACCCGAACAAGATCCTGAATTTTTAAATGAAATTATTGAACCATTTGTGTTCTGCCATCGTGAATTAGACAGTATGGATGAATGCATCGGTTATTTAGAACAAACCATTACATCGCATCCTAGAGCGTCGGTTATTTTTGTGATAGGGGATTATTTAATGCAAGAAAAATCAGTGGATTTTGCCATTGATTTTGTAGCAGGACATGTGGCGAGACACCCTTCTATTCGTGGATTAAATCAATTGATTCAATGGCATTTAGAATCTGCAAGTGGCAAAGTGCGCGATAAATTACAAATGCTGTATGACATCACTTCTAAATTCTTAGAAAACAAGCCTATTTATCGTTGTGGCCATTGTGGGTTCAGCGGAATACTCCTACATTGGCAATGCCCTGGTTGCAAACTCTGGGGGAAAACCAAACCCATTCATGGTTTAGAGGGTGATTAGTAGGGGCTGTTGAAAATTCTACTGTCTTGGCCAAAAAGCTAGCGAATTGTCAACAGACCCTAAGTTAATATTGCAGAGGTATTGAATGTCTCAATTAATTGTCGCTTTAGATTTTCCGCAATCTTCCCAAGCATTATCCTTGATTGATCGACTCACACCGCAGCACTGTGCTTTGAAAATAGGATCGGAACTTTTTACGCGTTCTGGCCCTGCTTTGGTGCAAGAAGTCGTAAAACGTGGGTTTCGCGTGTTTCTGGATTTGAAATTTCATGATATTCCAAATACGGTGGCACATGCTTGCCAGGCAGCAGCGGATTTGGGTGTTTGGATGCTAACGGTGCATGCTGGCGGTGGGGAAGCGATGTTACAAGCGGCACGTACCGCACTAGAGTCCTATGGTTCAGAACGCCCCAAACTGGTGGCTGTGACGGTATTAACCAGCTTGGCGGAGCAAGATTTGGGTGCAGTGGGGGTGGTAGGGACGTTGCCCCAACAAGTCGAGCGTCTTGCTTTGTTGGCGCAAACCATGGGCGCAGATGGCGTCGTTTGTTCTGCGCAAGAAGTCGCACGTTTAAAGGCGCAATGTGGCACAGCGTTTTTAGCGATTACGCCTGGTATTCGTATGCCCGGTGATGCATTGCATGATCAAGCACGCGTGATTACGCCACAAGATGCTCTGGCCGCGGGCAGTGATTATTTGGTGATGGGGCGTTCGATTACCCATGCTGCTGATCCAGCTGCTGTGGTGCAGATGTTACAACAATATGTGCAAAGATAGCGGTTTTTCATTATTGGAATTATTACTGGTCATGCTGTTGGTATCAGTGATTGCGGTTTTTGGAGTGCCATGGACCTCTCATTGGTTTCAAGATCAAGTATCTTGGGTGATGCAACATGATATTGAACAAGCGATTGAGCATGGGATCCAAGAAAGTTTGATTCTAGGAGCACCCCTGCGCTTGGTACCACTGCGTGATAAGGATTGGTCAACAGGTATGGCCTTGATCCAAGAAGGCGATCTTGCAAATCATCAGCATCCCATTCTATACACCTGGCCGTGGCGCACCTCGGCTTCTCATGTGATTTGGCATGGTTTTCTTTCGGATGCTTACCTCCGATTTACGCCTGATATTGGACAAGCAGCGTTGAATGGCTATTTTCTAATTGAAAACGTAAACGCGCATGGTGTAAAAATCATGGTGAATCGTGTGGGGCGAGTACGTATAGCTAGGACTTACTCAAAATCCTGAGGTCTGAGTGATCTCCCCATTTTAAAAAACTGTGACAGGTTTAGGCTTTACAAAACTATGTCACTGTTTCAACTTCTTTTTAACCGTAGTGTTGTTCGTTGTCAGTGTTTCGGGGTCCTGTCGCTCTGGTATCCCAGCGTGCTCGCAAGCTGCGCGCGCTAGGAGCCCTCCTAAGCGCCACCCCTCAATCAAGATCGATCTCTATTGAGGGGTAGCATGTTGGTTGCTATTTTGCGTAAGTCCTAAAAGTAAAAATTTGATGATGGTTGGTTATCTGTTACAATGCCCGCGATACGGATATCGCCGTTACAGTCCTAGGGAATCTTTTTATCGAAGTTCTGGAGATTGTTATGAATACATCCCAACGTAGAGAAGATTTAGTACTTGAAGAACCAGCGCAGCAGCAACAACACCAACACCCCGATGTCGCATTAATACAACCACCTGCCCAACGACTACCTGCATTTCGTCCTGAGACATACAAATTCAATTTAGATGACCTTAAAACCACTTATCAAGCCCAACATTCTACTTGGCGACGACAAGCGCTTAAATGGGTTTTTTCCATTGCAACATTGGGTCTGGGGGCTTTGTATTTGTGGGCAACGACCATTATTGTTAGAGATGGAGAAGTTGCGATGCGTCGAGATGGTCGGGGTAAGATGGTCTTACTTCCTCCTGGTCGACATTCAAATTTGCCTTGGGAAGCGTATGAACGTGAAAAATTGACACCTAGATCTGCAAACCCTGTCATATCGCCTACTGAAGTGCCTCAACATGCTGCGATGCCGCAAAATTTAGGTCGGTCACGGCTCGCTGTTCCTGTATCAGAAAACTTTATTAGATTGGGGCCCAAAACTATTTTTACGGTAAAAACTGGCTATGTGGCGAAAACTTACCGCCGTGGTGAGCTGGTAGTCTTTCCACAGGGTCAATATTGCTTAGAAGATGCTGCCCACGAGGTGAACAAAGAAGATGCTTTTATTTCCATTCAAGAGGAAACCAAAGTTTTAGAGCCAGTTTCTGCTTTGACTAAAAATAATGTACCTTTAAAGATTCAAGCAGATGTTCGCTTTAAAATCAAAGATGCCGAATTGGCGGTGACTATGGTAGACGGGATTGAAAAAACAATTTTTGAGCTAGCAAAAATTAATATTTCTCAAGTTGTCAACCATCATGATCTGTCGGAGTTTGTACCCGTTACAGCGGATCCTTCTGTGCACGTTGAGGGGGAGGATGCGACATCTAATACGGAAGAACTTGGTATTGATGACAGAAATATAGAGCAAACAGATAATAAAGGATTAAGTAAAATATTGTTAGAACTCACGCGTAATCTCACAGAGCAATTTAATAGCAGGGGTATTGAATTACTCAGCATTAGTACCACCAGTTGGTATATTGATGATGCAGGTTTGGCGCATGAGCTAGGTCAAGTTGCACTGATCCAAGCGAAAGCACGTTCTACTTTGTTGGCAGCGAAACAAGCAAAAAAAGTGAAAGAAATTGAAGCGGAGGCGGATGCGAATGCTACTCGAGAGCGTGCTAATGGGCAAGCTGATGCGGTGAAAGCAATGGGTGCGGCTTATCTTGAAGTTGCTCAATCTATGAGTAACAATCCTGTCGCTGCGCGGATGTTTCAAACCAATCAGCAGGGAGAATGGTTTAAAGAGGGGCGACATACTTTCTTTGCCAACGTTGGAACGTCGGCGTCAAATCTTACGCCAACACTCACGATTCCTGCAGTGCGTGGTCGTAGTCTGAGTCTAGGAAATCCTGAAAACTAGATTATAAGGTTGGGCTTTGGCTCAATCTTTATGTGTATAAGCCAAATTTGTGTAAGGTGGGCAAATGTATAGCGTGCCCACCCATATTTATAAACGAAAGCGTTGTGTCCTCAAGAGGCGCATTATACAATAATGCATTCTCGATATGGGATCAGGACATGATACACCCACCACCACATTTGCTTCCCTGGGTAACTTATACAGGGTATATGTCCGAGCAATTGCGCGCTAAATCCGGGCAAGCCATTTTACAAGTGTTACAGCAAACTTGGGAACCCGCTAATACCTGGGATCAACAAATCTTATCTATCCCAGCGGAACAAGTTTTGCATCGGGATATTGCGATGCTTGCTTGGGAGCAACCATGCTGGTTTGCGCGGACAATTTTGCCGGAAACCACGTATCAAGAACATTTGGCTTTGTTTCAGCGTCTTGAGCATGAACCTTTGGGTAATTTGATTTTTCATACGCAATCGATCAAGCGGCTAGAATTGCGTTATTATCCGATTACCACACAGTCTCCTGAATACAGTTGGTTACCTAAAACCATCGATACGCATCAACAGGAGTTATGGCTGCGTTTGTCGGTATTTCAAGTTCAAAATGCAGAATTATTTTATTTGGTTGAAATTTTACTCCCTGCTTTGGAGCAGTACTGTTGAATAAATACCTGCGCTTGATGCGCTTTGATAAACCCGCAGGCATTGCGCTATTGTGGGCGCCGACCGCTTGGGCCTTATGGCTAGCCAATCAAGGTCATCCCACTGGGCGGTTGGTCGTCTATTTTTTACTGGGCACTATTTGCATGCGTGCAGCGGGGTGCATTATCAATGATTTGGCGGATCGTCATATTGATTGCCATGTGAATAGAACACGCTTACGTCCTTTGACGAGTGGCGAAATGAGTATCCGCCAGGCTTTGATTGTCCTGGCAATACTCCTGATCACTGCGGCTTGGATAGCTTTACAGTTACCAATATTATGCTGGTATGAGGCTGCTTTTGCTTTGCTGATTACCATCCTGTACCCTTTTGGGAAGCGTTTTTTACAAGCGCCGCAATTACTATTAGGTGTTGCGTTCTCTTTGGGGATCCCGATGGTTTATGCGGCATCTGGACAATCTCCGGATCAAGGCATGTGTCTGCTCATGCTATTAAATTTTTGTTGGATTGTCGCGTACGATACTATGTATGCAGTGGTCGATAAAGCGGATGATCTACGCATCGGTGTACGGTCAACTGCGATCTTATTTGGATCCAAGCTGCGGCCAATCTTAGCCATCTTATTAGGTATGACGCATGGACTATGGTTAGTTTTAGGTTTTTTTTATCCATTTTCAATTTGGTTTTTGTTAGCTTGGGTTGCGGGATTCAGCATTTTTATCTATCAATATCGATTGCTCGCAATGCAAACCGAGGATGTTGCGATGCGTGCATTTTTATGGAATGCCATCTATGGGTTAGTGATGTGGATCGGTTTGATTTTATGATATAAAAATTGCCAACATGCGTTATTATTAGTATAATATCACCCCGTTCATTACGTTCAAGGCCCTGATGCGCAATTTTTTATATCTCCTTATTATGGATCCCGTTGCGGTTGCCACCAAAACTTATGCGGCGTATGAGCAACATGAACCTGGGTTTGGGCGCCCTTTTATAGAAGCGTATCTTGCTGCTTTTCAAGCCCCTAAGACTGGCAGGATGTCTCATTTACTCATTAAAAGTATTCATGCAGCCGCAACGCGTCATTTGCCCGGAGCGCAATCGGGGCGTTACAAAACTGAATCTGGTAGATTCATTATTTATGGGCAACATACGGATAGAGGGCGGAATATACGATACAGTGCTACCCGGCAAGGGATCATCGATTTTATTCAGTATTGGATGATCCAAAATCCCAAACCTGTGCATTCTATTTCATTAGAAAATGAAAAAAAAGCAACGGGTTTC
>CAISKC010000441.1 GCA_903885895.1 uncultured Legionella sp. | reverse complement strand
CGCCCTTTCAACATTGAAGTGCAACACCCTCGGTAGAGTGAGTCTCCGCATAGAAGACCTCAAATGGTGTTCTGTATTGTAGCACTTTTCTTGGCCGATGATTCAGCTTATTTTCAATGGCTTGAATTTCATCATCAGTCACATCTTTAAAATCGAATGATTTTGGCAAGTACTGTCGAATTAATCCATTCGTATGTTCATTTAACCCGCGCTCCCACGAGTGATAGGGCGCGGCAAAATAACTCTTTGAGCCCAACTCGTCTGAAATTTTTTGATGTGCAGCAAACTCCATACCATTGTCGTAGGTTATGGTGTACACAGGATGCGGTAGTGAACGCATCTTATTAGTCATGGCTATACGCACATTTTCAGCTGTTTTCTGTCCTATTTTCTTCATCAAAGTGAATTTCGAACAACGATCAACGACGGTAAGTAGCGCCGTTTTACTTACCGCACTAATAACTGTATCGCCCTCCCAATCACCAATACGCGACTTCGTTTCAACGATTGCAGGACGCTCTGTAATATCAACTCGATTAGGTATGCAACCTCTCCCTGCTTTTCCTGAAGATCGTTTATTGTAACGTTTCCCATGATGTCTAAGATGCTTATAAAGCTTGCCACCACCACGTTTATCTGCCCAAATATGACGGTAAATAGATTCATGACTGATCAATATGCCTTTAATCTCAAGGCGACCAGATATTTGCTGTGGACTCCATTCTTCAGCAAGATTGGCATCTATTTTTTCCACAAACTCATCGGTTAATTTTTTTGGGGCTTTGCTTGCATTGGTTCGGCGATCACAAGCAGCATTATCTGCCTGATTAAACCGATAGCCGCGCTTACCTGTATTGCGTGTGATTTCACGACTAATAGTGGACGCAGTTTTACCCACTTGTTTCGCAATATTTTGTAACGACATCCCTATTGATTTTAGGGTGTAAATTTGACATCTTATGTCTCGAGTCACGTGACTGTAGCCTTTTGGCATTGTTAATCTCCTTTGGTTGACACCTTGAGATTAACTCCTTTACGTGACTCCTTCTACTGTCGAGAATAAATTAAACATTGTGATCATAGCTGCCGCATTCGCTGCGCGAATTTGCCCGCTCGAATTTTTATCTATTCCCTAAAAACACTGGGAATAGATAAAAATTCGAGCACCATAAACACTAAAATCCAACCCTCTCAGTGTTGCACTTCACTTGTGAATCGGCGTGCTAAAAATAATGGGTAAAATGGATTTTATTAACTTAATTTAACAACATGAGGTATTGATGTTTAAACAAGGCTTATTTTTTCTTTTATTACTATTCTCAGCACTGAGTTTTGCAAGCACGACAAGTGTGCCACCGGTGATAGTCTGTCCTGGAAATAGTGGGATTGCGAATTCAGCCCAATTTGTTTATTGCGGGCCTGCAGTATGCGCAACAAATGCTGATGGCGTAACAGCAACATGTAAGGGTTGTTATACGTTAGTTGGTGACAATGTAGGAACATTGAGCTGCGCGGACCGAGTACCAACAACAACAAACGGCGTCACCAATTATATCTCATCATTCTCTGCAAGAAAAGTGACAGTGCCAGGCTACACAAAACAACCTCTTGTTTTTTGTGAAAAAAACAGCAATTCGGATACAATTTACGCTGATTGCCTTAACGCTCTCTGCACAATAATTGATAAAAAAACAGGAGAGTCAACTTGCCAATGCCCGTTGATTACCATGAAAAAAGGCGAAAGTTTTGCAATGGAAGCGCGTTCCTGCAATACGCCCAATAGATGCAATGCTCAAACTAAAGGAGAGCTTTTGAATGGAGCTCCAACGCCGCTTGTTCTGCCTATGATTGATGCGATAGAAAAAGAGACCGGCCAAACAAGCGCTGATCTAATTTGCTCTTCTTCTACTGTTCCTGCTTCCTGAGCCAGACAAAAAAATAAAATAGCTACCTAGCATGCATAGCTCAGGCTACGCATGCTCTCCGAATTATGACTTAACAAGGAATAAGATTCCTAACGCGCCCAGCTCCAGCAGATTCCGCAGCACTGTTGGTAGGTGGACAGTAAAAAAAACTATCCCCTGTATAATGGCTATACGCTCTAGGCGCTTCAACAAATCTTTTGTACTCGTCTGACTTGAAAACAGGCGCTGGCAGCTTTTCAATAGGCTCAGGCTTATACTTCTTCGCCCACACATCTAATGCATACGCCAAAGCAGCTGAGGCAGCCAAAACAAACACATACGTAGGCACCATCAACAAAGTAGCAGGCGCATAGATCATCGTTAACCCAATACACGTTGGGATCAATATCCGCATCAAACTCGTCCTTGCCAATTCAAAATACTGATACTGAATCGAAGCAGACTGTTGATTAATTTCCGCACCGATTTTTGCGATGGACAAATAGAGATTTTCCATTTTCTCAGTGATCAACGCATTCGCTTCTTTCGAGTTTTCTGTGCGTAACGTCAAAAACTCTCTGATAGCATCCGCTTCTTGTGTACGCAAAGCTTGTCTTTCTTCTTTCACTTGGTGAATTTGCAATAACGCACGCGCAGTACGATACACTATGGTCGACGCCATACACAAAATCGTCCCCACATTTCCAAAAGCAGTCACTAATACGATAGGCAAATAGTCTTTGATCAAAAAGCCCACACACATCGCAAACACAAACAACAATGCGCGAGTGTAAACTCGATCATAGCCCAAAAATTGGTCTTTTTTACGCCATCGCTCTGCATGATCTTGTTGTGCTTGTCGGATGTCAGTCCAATCGGACAAGCTATCCATCAATACCTGTTCCGTAGCAGATAATTTCTCTTTAGATAGGCTTTTTTTAGTAAGACAAGCATATAAAACAGTGACTTTCTTCTCATCAGTGAACGTATCAAAATCAGCATGCACTTCCAGCAATCGTCTTTTCACACCATTGTGAATACCAAGGACAATGCTATCCGTTAATGCTGTTAATTTTTCCGTATAGTGTTCCTGATTACTTTGAAAGCTTTTCAACGCTTCCTCAGAGCCCAAATTGGTAAGATAAATATCCATACACAATAAAAAACAAGTGGCAAAATCACCCACCCAACCATAAAATCCAGCACCAGCCCACAAAGAAAGACAAGCTAAATTGATAGGACCCCAAACGTAGTCATTTAAAATACGATATTTATACACATCCCAATACGCTTGTAGGTATAAAGCCCGATACATTGCTTGTTGATCAGGCGTTAACCCTTGCATTTCTCGTAACCATTTAGGCGTACTGAAGTATTTGTGCATCAACTTCACAAAAAACAAAGTACCGCGAAACAAATAGAGAGACCAAGAAATCTGCCCTGGAAGATAAGTCGTACCAGCCAAACGATTTCGAGCATCTTCTTGTTGCGCAAAATCAAGCGCCAAATCAAGCGTAGGACGGCCCCATACCCAAAAAAGACGTGTATTATTGCGATCATCAATATAAGCAATAAAGTCATTAAAAGACTGTTCATACCATTGACCACCCATCCCATTAGGCGCAACAGGCTTTTGCTGTAACAATGTCTCAATGATAGTCAGATCCGAACCATTACTTCTTAATAAATCACGACAAGTTTCTAGGTTTTTTAAGCTACTCGCATATTCAGAATGAGGATCAAGAATCAGGCCTACTTCTTGCTCAACCGCTTGCAAATGAGCATATGACTGAAAAGCAGCCCATAATAGGTCTTTTTCTATCTTTTTAGCTTGCGATTTGCTTATACTGATAACATCGCCTTGGTATTTGGCCAAAACTGTCGTCACATTATGTAAAATTTCAGCGCGATACTTATCTGCATCAGCAAGCGCAACATTATTAAGTCGATAAGAAGGGGTAGCCGTTCCAACAGGAGTCTGCCTATATAAAGCAAGAAACTGCTGTTCCAGCTCGGCACGCGTCACATGTCCAGGCGTCAAGGCGCTCAGTACACGATTTTGCCTTACATATTCTTCGGTTTCTGCACTCATTCCAACACACCTCGGTATGATCCAATGTATTTATGCTGCAATGCAGCGCAAGTACATTAAAATTACACACAAATTACGCTATATGCTCTATTTTACTACAACTATAGGGGTGTTGTAAATGAAAACATGCTTTTATAGGTTATAAAAATATACTAAATCGCATTCAAAAGACAGATTTCTCTTGCGTACCATCTAGCATCTGAGCTACGCCCTGCCTAAACTGGGCAAACACCAGGATTCGCGATAGTTTATGGCCTTTTGTCAAGTAAATAATACCAGATTGATCATTAATTCCTATCGCTGGAAATAACAACAATTGGTTCAATTGCGTAGACAAAGCAAAGCTATCCATGCCCAAAGCATATAAACGATTATAGCTGTTTAATTGCTCCGCCCAATGGTGCTCTTGACCCAATTGATGCATAAAAACCCAAGGCATATCACAGAAAACAACCCCATTTAGATCACGATCTTTAGCGGTATTTTTTATACCAGAATAGACAGAAGACGTCGCATATACTGGCACATCTCCCGCAAAATAATAACGCACCAATGGCATAATTTGACGAGCCTTAGACGGGTAAGCAATCAAAATCAACACATCAAAATCATGTCGACGTTTATACGCATTGTCCTCACTAGAAACACGTGCAGTAGGCCGAATACGCGCAGCACTTTCTGACGCATGCAATAACTGGCGCATACCTGCACTCAAATCAGCGTCTGGCGTATATTGCCATGTTTCCAGCACTTGACCATTATAAGCCTCCCACTGACGCGTAAAAGCCTGCACCACATCTGTACCCCATTCACCCGCGGGGGCAATCACCAGTGCTTTTGAATAACCTGCTTTGCGTGCTCGCTTCGCTACCTGATGCGCCTCTTGCGTAGGCGATAATCCAAACTGAAATGCCATAGGATCGGAGATCTTAGGGGTTTCATTTAATAAAATAGTCGGAACAGGATGCGACATGCGAGCAACTTTGGCAACATCGGACTTCGTCAAAGGACCTACAATATAATCAGCGCCATCTTCCACAGCTTGTTGGTACAGTCTACTCACATCTGCTTCATCAGTATTATAAACTCGCACAGACAGTTGCGAACGACCACTGGCTCGATATGCAGCCGTAAAGCCATCTTGAATTGCCATCCCCGGACCACTTAACGGACCAGTCAAAGGCAATAGAAGTGCCATATGTTTTGGCTGAGCGAATAAATGCTCTCCAACCTTATCCAAAGGTGTTGGCAGGAACGCATGCGCAGGATGATTAGGATATTGTGTTTGCCAATGGTGCAGATCAGCGATCATGGCTTGTGGGTAGCTATAAGTTTTACGTGAAATTTCCGCTAACGCAATCCAACCTCGCAACACAGAATTCATATCTGTTTCAGCGACCAATGTATCCATTTCGGCTTGTGATAATTTAGTCAAACATAACCATAAAGCACGTAGATTATTAGATTTGGCAGCCGCATCTGGTAACAAAACATCTAGTTTCATTCGCTCGACTGCTGCTTCGACTAAAGAACCATTCGCTTGATACGCATAAGCCAACATATCGTGATATTGCGCTTGATGAAAAATAGATAGCATTCTTGGGTTGTGAACAGCTGCTAAATGAGTAATTGCTTGATTAGGTTGATTGCGAATCAGATCAATTTTTGCCAATAATACATTTTTTTCATCAGCCAATTCTCCGGTCATTGGACCAGCCTCTTGAAGAATGGTAACCCCATAACGCCATTGCCCTTCATAAATGGCCCGTCCAGCAGCCATCAATAACAACGATTGTCTTTCTCTACCTGTCTGATTTTTAGCCATAGCCAGATATGCCGAGGCTGGCATCGAATAAGGACTCGCTAATTTTTGTCGGTTTAAATGACTATCTGGTGTCACTAGCGTACAATAAGTCAAAAAAACCATGCACCCAAGCGAGGCTAGCCCTTTTAATATACGCCTATGGAAATTGAAAAAATGAGTCATAGCCGGCCCTATGAGGATGGTACAGAACGCAGAAGGATAAACTATGATCCAAAGTTCAGCAAGCACATCTGGAACACTATATATTGTTGCCACTCCAATTGGTAATCTAAATGACATTAGTTTACGAGCCATTGAAACATTACGCACAGTCGATTCCATTCTGTGTGAAGACACACGCCACTCCGTTCATCTACTCACACATCTCGGTATTAAAAAACCATTGATCGCCTTGCATGCTCACAATGAACACGATAAATCCACTGCCATTCTGCAAGCTTTAGCGTCTGGGAAATCTTTTGCGCTTATATCCGATGCTGGCACGCCATTGATTGCCGATCCTGGTTATCCGCTGGTACATGCAGCGCGACAAGCACATATTTCAATCGTTCCTATTCCTGGACCTTGTGCTTTCGTTACCGCAATCTCAGCAGCGGGGATCCCTTGTGACACAGTCAGTTTTTTTGGTTTTTTACCAGCAAAATCCAAAGCCAGACAAGAAAAACTTGCTTCTTTAATAGACATAAATCATACTCTCGTGTTTTACGAATCAACCCACAGAATTCAAGCGTGTCTCGAAGACTGTAGCAAGATTTTCGGAGAAAATTGCGAGTTAGTACTCGCCAAAGAATTAACCAAAACCTATGAGCAATTCATTCAAGGCCCTATCTCCACTATCCAAGCTTGGCTGCATGCAGACTTAGCTCGGTGTAAAGGGGAATTTGTCCTCATTGTGCCACCAAGAATAGCTCGCCAAACCAAAACCCAAGGTGATCAAATTTTAAAAATACTTTTAAAGGAATTACCCTTAAAACAAGCGGTAAACTTAGCTGCAGAGATCAGCGGCCGTGCTAAAAATGAGCTGTATCAATTGGCACTAAGCTGGCAACAACAGCTCGGAGACTAAATGATGACCATTTTATCCGCTATAACACGACGACATCATTGGTATGGCGCCATCCTATCCCTACTACTCGTCTCAACCAGTTTTGCTAAATCTGATTTAGGACATTTAACCGTCGTCGATCCACAATATGGTTTACGTGATATTGTGTATAGCCCTCAAGACGGATATGCCGTTACGGAAGAGGATATTATATTAACCGCGCTACCGAAAGCAACGAAGCATGGCAGCAGCACTCACAGACCACCGCCTCAAGCCATGATTTTACTCAGATTAGGCGGATTTCGCTGGCCAGAAGCCACTGTGCCCTTCCAATTTTCACCCAATCTACCACCGAAAAATCAGTTGGCGATCTTAGATGCCATGCAGAATTGGGAAAAAGTCACCAAAGTACGCTTTGTAGAATTATCACAAAGCAATGCTGACAAATACTCTGATTATTTATTATTTACACCCACGGATAATCTGAAATGTTCTTCATTTGTAGGACGTCAAGGCGGTCCGCAAATCATTCTTCTGGGACCTAATTGCGCCACCATGAATGTGGCTCATGAACTAGGCCATGCCTTAGGCCTATGGCATGAACAATCACGGAAAGATCGAGATCAATATATTAAAATTCTTTGGGAAAACATTGACGAAGATTATCGCTATAATTTCAATCAACACATCAATGATGGAGAAGATTTTGGAAACTATGACTATCAATCCATCATGCATTACACAGCCTATGCATTTTCCAAAAACGGCCAACCCACCATCATCCCAATAGAAGAAGGCATGATGATAGGACAACGCAAACAACTCAGCGCTAAAGACATCGCCGCTGTCAACGCGATGTATCCTTAAACCAAAACCCGTCTTTACGAGAAACTAAAATCCGTCTTTGCGAGCGTTAGCGAAGCAATCCAGTGACCTTACGCTAATAAGTACCCCAATAATTTTTCAAAACTCCTTCGCCCCTTGAGGGGAAAAGGTGCCCGAAGGGCGGAT
>CAISKC010000440.1 GCA_903885895.1 uncultured Legionella sp. | reverse complement strand
GGACAAAGGAGTGCAACGACGTGCCCACCAGTTCGAAGAAATAACCACCAACGAACCACTGCTTTAAATTATTGCTTCGAACTGGTGGGCACGCTGCGCTTTATCCACCCTACATTTACATCGATTTTCTATCAAAAAATTATGCGGGGATACCTCAGCCCTCATCCGCCCTTCGGGCGCCTTCTCCCCTCAAAGGGAGAAGGCGTCTTGATAGCTAATCATCCACCATGAGCGCACGTAGCTTCTTCATAGCAGATTGTTCTAATTGACGCACACGTTCTGCTGACACGCCATATTGCTGAGCTAACGTCTGCAAAGTACTGGATTTGTCTTCACTCAACCAACGTTGCCGTAAAATATCTTGACTACGCGCATCCAGAGAAGCCAAAGCCGTATGCAAACGATCATGCACGTGATGATCAGTATGTTCTTGTTCAAACAATAAAGCAGGATTCGATCGATTGTCGTGTAAATAATCTGCCGGCGCAACTCGAAACGATTGATCATCATCGTCCGAATAGCCATCATACGACTCATCCATCGCATTCAGACGTTGTTCCATCACCATCACATCTTCAGGGGTGACACCCAAATCTTCGGCCACGGCATTCACTTCTTCAGAGTTAAACCATCCTAAGCGTTTTTTCATATGCCGTAAATTAAAAAACAATTTGCGCTGTGCTTTGGTAGTAGCCACTTTCACAATACGCCAGTTTTGGAGTACGAATTCATGAATTTCAGCTTTGATCCAATGTACCGCAAACGAGACCAATCGCACGCCAATTTTTGGGTCGAAGCGTTTGACCGCCTTCATCAGGCCCACATTGCCTTCCTGAATCAAATCACTTAACGACAAACCATACCCTAAATAACCTCTGGCCACTTTCACCACATAACGTAAATGCGCCATAACCAACGCACGTGCAGCTTCCAAATCCCCTTGCTCTTGTACAAGCGTGGCATATTCAAGTTCTTCTTCTGCCGTAAGCAAAGGAATCTGATTCACACGATGAATATACGCTTCAAGGCTACCGATAGGTAAATTTAGAGTTGACAACGACAAAGCAAAACTCATATTAAGACACTCCGCACAAAGCTGACTATTCTCAGCAGCCCCATTATAATGGATCTCGCATATGACATGCAAATTCTGAATAAGGATTGATCTTTATGTCATTTTATGCTCAAATAATACTCATAGTATTTTCATCACTTTGTTATTCAGGAAACATCCATCATGCAAGCTACCACTGAACCCTCCATTGATCCCATTAACGAACAACTCATTGCCGACTTACAAAGCAAACTCCAAAATATCGCTCAAATCGATCACGTATTGGCCTCTAATAATCGTTTTGAGTACCAGACAAGGCGTCAGCAATTTGAACAATGGTTACCGAGCAAGGGCTATACCAAAGAGTTTTATCCTAAATTAGATGACCTCTTTGATAATTTCACATTTGAAACAACACTGTTCCAAGATGCGCGTAAATCACAAACAAGAAGAACCTTCGGAGCATTTTATAGCGTATACGGTCAACACCCTACCTTACGACGATGTTTCATGGAGACAACACCCCCTACTCGATTATTTCAATTATTGTGTTTAAGCTTCCAAAGTATCAGCGATAAACAAGATCATCTTAAACAAAATGTACGAGACTTGATTGCCCTACAAACGACTGACTTACAACGACGCTTAGCACAAGCGGAAGCAAAAAACCGTCCGATCATCGCGCCAATACCTGTTATACCGGTTGCCAGTCATAGCACTGAGCCACCGCTGCCTCAAGCAAATCTCATCGATCCGACCCAACCTTATATTCCGCCAATTGCTCAGTCTCAATACCCAGATTTTAAAACACTCTCGTTCTTAGTCGCAGGTGGCGGGTTGCTGGGATTAAGCTTCATGCAAATCCTCAGCCCACAGTTTGCTTTATTATTGGGCATCCATTTCTCACCTGTCATGCTGGTACTGTTAGTTTTAGCCGGTTCAAGCCTGGCCGGTTATGGTTTATATCAAATGGAAGCGGCGAGACATCAAGTGCCAACCGATGGCAACACCAATCCTCCTCAAGCTACCACGGCATCGGTACCACCCACCTATCTAAACTATGCCAAACAATGCTGGAGCTTTTGTTTTAAATTCAGCGGCATGAGTGCTCAAAACAACACGCCTCAAGAGAGCCCAGCCCCAGTGCGTAGGTATTACTAAGGAAGTGCCGAATCTTCTGGGGTATTACGAAGATCTTTCGTAGAAAACTCCTCAGAATCTGATGTATCCCCACGAAAATGTTTTCTAACACAAAAACATCATATAGCTTCGTTCAAACTGCCGCGTAGCGCGGCAATGTTCGAAGCCTAAAGCACAATCCTAGGCTTCGAGACAGCGCTAGCGCGCTTCCTCAGCCCGAACGGGTCATATTATGCATTAAATCATTTTATACATTTTCGTGATAACGCATCAACTCAGGATAACGCACTCACTGTTTATATAAAAAAACACCACAAAGATTATTTTTTATATAAATTTATTGCGTTTTAAAATGCTACCATGTACAATAATCGCTCTTTTTGTATTTTATTAAAAATAGCCATCTATTTTAGAGGAATCGATTATGAAACAGCAATTAGATAAATTAAACGATCAACTAGGACTAGTTGAAAAATTTGAAACATTATTTAATAGTCCAGATCTCAAAACATTTAACCAAAACTATGGCCCCAAAGAAATTCCCAATACTTTTCTACATAACATGAATGCCCAAAAATCCATAGATGCGTTTGATGGTTTTGCATTTGCAGAGACCGATCCACGTATAGCAAATATCAACGCGGCAATCGCTATCTTAAAACAAATTATACCTCCTGGCACAGAAGGACTTGCAGAATTAGACAATGTAAGTTCTAGCGTACGGGTTTTCCATTTCTTTAATTTAGCGATTGCTGCCATCACACGCGCCCCAAAAAGCGCTGACCCAAGTGATCTCGGTGACTTTATAGCAACCTTATTTATAACAGTCGCAGAAACTATCACTGCCAAACCTTCTCTGTCTCAAGCGCGATCATCCAGAGATATGCTAGTGGTATATATACGCAACCTGATTCAACAACAAAAAAGCATTATTCAGGCCAATATTCATGAAGTTTTGCCTCAAGCTATCCATGAAGAAAATGAGCGCATTAAAAATGAACGTCAAACTCAAGCGCAAGCTACCACTGCGGCGTTCAGAAAAAAAACATTGCGTTACACTGGCTCAGCGGCTTTGTTCACGACTGGCGCTGGCTTGGTAACTTTCAGTGGTTTGATGCAATTCAATCCGCATGTCGTCATGCAGATTGCTTCGCACTTACCTCCCATGGCGCTCGCAATGCTAGCTAACCTACACTTAATGCCTGTTTTATTAGCTACTTTAGCAGTCACTGGCGTAGGCGTGGCAGGTGCTGCTGCGTACTTGGCTTACCGTACTTATTACCCAGCTCCTGAAGTGCTCGCACAACCAGCTGCTCCCGTTGTTGCCAATCCTTTGTATCCTAAATTAGTGACTGCAGCTCTGATGACTTCTGGTCTTGGTTTGGCTGGGTTCAGTGCTTTGGTTCAATTCAGTCCTATCCTCACGCAATTTTCTCCTAAATTTGCGTTGTTGGC
>CAISKC010000439.1 GCA_903885895.1 uncultured Legionella sp. | reverse complement strand
TGCTGATTTTATGATCTAAAATTCGATTCAATAAAGTCGATTTCCCCACATTCGGGCGCCCGACCAAAGCAATATAACCACAATAATTTGTCATAAAAATTCTACACCGAGATCAATAGGCAGATTATACCACGTTTGAAGGATCATGGGATTACGAGACAATACTAAATCATCGTTGCGCTTGAGCGCCTGCTGTTAAATACGGAGCGTAGTATCCAGCCGTGTAAACACTTCATGACACATGGTTTGCGCGGCTTGTCTCTCACCAAACGCAAAAAACATGAATGAATGACCACTCGCCTTTTTATTGGTCTGTGCAAAAAAACCTAATAATAACAAGCCGACTAAAGACGCCACAAGATTGGTACAGGCAAAACCAGCTAATAAAGGCAATCCAACTATTGACCCAGCAAGACCTGCCGTCATGGCAACATTCAAAATAGAATTCAATACCGAGCGCCAAGTAAAATCCAAATGCAGTAAATTATCTTTTAATTCCGGAAATTTTGCTGTGAAATAAAATTGCGGGTTTATATCCTGTGTCCCAACTTTCAAAATATTACAGATGTCTCGAACAAATGGGTTTTTTTCCCATGCCACCTGAAACTTATGAACCTGCTCTACCAAATCTAAATGCGCTATATGGGGGGGCAAACAGGGTTCTTCTTTCTCCGCATTTTGGCAAACAATTTTGAGTATTTGCTCTTGAAGTGCCTGAATTCCACAGCCCGTTTTTGCAGAAGTTTCAATGTAGATCAAATCATGATCAGCTGCGAAATTCTGCGCCTCAAGCTCTTTCACCTGTCTACCCTGACTCAAATCACATTTGTTGCCTAATAAAAAATATTGCGTGTTCAATTGCCCATTTTCATTTTCTTTTGCAGTTGCAAGGTAAGTCCGCACACTTTCTAATGAAGCTGCATTTTGCACGTCAACGACTAAAACGATACACTTACTGAGTCTGGCATAAGAAGACCACAGCGCAGCACACCATTTTTCCCCTGAGAGATCATAAATGCTCAGATAAACGGACGCCCCACCCCAAGAGAAATGTTTGTTTGAATGTATGAGAGGAGAATCTGTGCGCAGCGATGTATAAAAAGTATGATGCAACCATTGGTTGATTACAGACGTCTTGCCCACGCCTGAATCACCATAAAAAAGGATTTTTTCGGTTCTTAAATCCATGCATCACACCATTGACTGCTAGTAATTTGAGTATTTTATCATAAATTACATCAAAAACAACACAACAATGTTTAAATTAAAGACTAATTGTTTAACTAAATCCTTAATTAAGCTCAAACCTTGTCGATGTGGGATCATGCACAGCACTTAATGATGACGTACCAGGGGGTACAATTAAAGAATAAAATCAACGATAATACCGCAAGAAAAAACCCCAACCTTTCCAGAGCTCACATGCAAAATCCAGGATTTTCTTTGCTTGAAATGCTGATCGTAATACTCATATTCGGGATTATTTTGAGCTTTGCGTACCCTAGCTATCAAACCTATCTGATCCGAGCACATCGTTTGGAAGGACAAATGGCATTGTTAGATT
>CAISKC010000438.1 GCA_903885895.1 uncultured Legionella sp. | reverse complement strand
TTTGACCCTTTTTTTTTTCTCTATCTACCCGTTCGATTAAAGGACCTTTTGCAATACCAAAGTCTAAATTATTTTTTGCCTCTTGCTCGAGGTCTTTTTTAGAATCATCCAAAAAATCTTCATTTAATGTACGAACTTGAATCTTCATGGCTGTTTCTTGAGAGTCAGATTCAGATTTTTTGACTTTGCCAAAGCCTCCGGCACCCCTGATGTAGTCTAACTCTGCTTTGTGGGATAGGCGTGTAATACGACCGGTAGTACGATCAATTAAATAGGAGGAAGAAAAACCACTCTCAGTGTTCTTGTATTTTACTGTACCAGGATGTTCTCTAAAATACTGTCTGGCTTGCGTTAACTCACCCTTTCTATGCATGAAAAAAGCTCATTAGGCTACGTTATTTTAAGTATATGCAATATTTTAACATTTTGCTTAAAGATGGATGCGTATATATGCTTGTCGCTAACGATTATGCCAAATTGCAGTGACACAGACTGATGACAAAGCGAGTGCTGCTAAGATCCAAAACACCATGATAAAATTTCCTGACCAAGAAACGATGAGCCCAGTGATCATCGGGGCTATAAATCCTGATAAGGCAAAGACCGCATCCATGATACCCAGCGCAGTGCCGGCACGTTCTTTGGCGATATCAACATTGACTGCATAAAATGGGGCATTGGCACTCATGGCAAATCCCACTGCTAATGAGATGAAAAAGATGCTGGATTCAGGGCTCGTAATCCATGTGATGGGCAGGATGCATAATCCAGATAAAAGTTGAGACGCCATAATGGGGTAAGAACGCGACCAACGCAAATTTTTGGTTTTTTGGAAGATCCAATCAGAAAGCACCCCTAATATCCACATGAATAGTGCCGCAGTGAGCCAGGGTAACATCGTATAAATACCAATTTTCATTAATTTAAAATGGTAGGTTTGGCTTAAGTAATTAGGGAGCCAAGTCATAAAAAAGAACAAATAAAATCCGAACACAAAAAATGCCCTATTGTTACTGAGTAATGTTTTATTCCCTAATAAGATACGCCAGGGGTGAGTTGCGTGAGTGATGTGTGATTTGATTTTAGGTGTTTGTTGAATATATTTGAGTTCTTGTTGGTTTACATATGTGGAAGATGCAGGTTTGTCACGAAAAATAAACCACCAGATTGGGATCCAAATCAAGGTAGCAACGGTGAGGACAAAGTACATTCCGCGCCAATTGAATAATAAAATTAAATGTGAGGAAATTAACCCGCCAAAGGCTAGTGCTAAGGGTACGGCGATCAGTGAGGCGGATAGTGCGCGGTTACGTTCCTGTTCAGGTAACCAATCACTGGTTGCTTTGGTCAAACAAGGGAAGCTGGGTCCTTCAGCAAATCCCAATAGAATTCTTGCAATGAAAATAATATAAAAGCTATTAGCAAAGCCTGTTAATAGGGTTGCAACGCTCCACAAAATTGTTGCTGCACTTAGGGTTTTGTGTGCACCGTAATGATCGGCTGCAAGGCCACCGAAAAAGGTGGTTAAAAGATATCCGATTCCAAAAGAGCCCAAGATGAAGCCGCATTGATTGTGCGAAAGATGAAATTCCTGTGCGATGTTGTCAATGGCGTACGCAATGGACGCGCGATCAATATAGTTGATGACGGTGATAAAAAACAACAAACTGACAATGACCCAGCGGAACCGGGTGCTATGATTATTCTTCATATTATTCAGGATAGTCTTCCATACTCATTTTTGCAATCTGCTTATTTCCTTCAAGAAATTAACCTAATTCAATGTCAATACACCATACCTAGGCAACGTCCCTAAAGTTTTATCAACCTTAAACTGAGCACAGATATTTTAGTCTACTTCGATCTGCCCCCTTTCCCGCGCTAGGATTTTGAGTAGTATGATAATGTCCTTCGCGGGAGAGGGCTGATGTATCCCCTCATAATTTTTTGTTATAAAGTAATACAAAAGGAA
>CAISKC010000437.1 GCA_903885895.1 uncultured Legionella sp. | reverse complement strand
GAATCATCGGCCAAGAAAAGTGCTACAATACAGAACACCATTTGAGGTCTTCTATGCGGAGACTCACTCTACCGAGGGTGTTGCACTTCAATGTTGAAAGGGCGGGTCCTTATCCAATTGAAATTAATACGAATTACACGAGCACTTGCCCTCTTACCATCAATCAGTCTGGCTATTCGACTACCACATATACACCTAAATCCACAAATAATACAAACAATTGCGAATTTTATCTGACTAATAATAATGATAATAATCTTACAATAACTGGTTCAATGTCATCAGTTTCATGCCAGATAACCAACGCAACAAATCCAGATACTCTTCGAAAGAAACATTAAGGTCTGTTGAGATTTTCTCTCTCCGTCGCCTACGGACTAAGGTGACGTTACCTTTTATGTGTCGTCCCCGCGCACTGATTCATCCCCACGAAGTGATCCTGAAATAATGATGTATGTTTAAAAATACAACATAAGACCTTCTATCAAACAAATAACAAACATCCATCCGTTCAGGCTGAGGAGTAGCGAAGCTACGTTTCGAACTGAGGTATCCCCTCGAAATAAAGATTGAAATGAAGATGAGGTCCGGCCCCGATCCTGGTGAAAAGTTGGGTATTTCGGTATATGGGGTTCTTCGCAGGAAGGTACGAAATTTCCCAAAACACACTTGTAGCCCCCTTTCCATTGATAAATAGAGAACAAGATAATTATTTATACGTTTAAATGTGTATTGACCGATCTAATATTGGGTTTCGTCAGTTCTTCTTTAAATTAATCAATGTATTGGCTGTAACTCACGCTGGCAAAGGGTTTTTAGCATGTGCTGGGAAATTCCGTACCTTCCTGCGAAGAACCCCAACAAACATATTTTTCTCATTACCGCCCCATAAGTAACGAACTTATGCCAATTTGAGCACATTATAATCACATGGGATTTATTTCAAGCGATAAATTGATTGGGCTTGATTCAAAACAGCATAGCAATAGGGTGGTTGATTGAGTGTTTGCGGTTTCTAAATTCAACGATAGAATTATACGGAAATTTAATTATCCAAACGTAATAGTCTGCTATTATATGGCCAGACAAGAAACCACCACTCTTTTTAACCTGTTCAGAAGACATACTTTTGGAAAACCCAGATGCCACCCAAATCAGCCAAAGTAAACAAACCTGATTTTCTTTCTGTTTGCGCCGCAGGGGACGCCGATAAAATTAGAGAATTATTTCATCAAACTACGCCTAATTTATATGCGGATGGATTGAGATTGTTTTTGGATTTTTTAGATAAGAATCCACCGGACGAATCAGACTTTGCCATTATTCGTGATCATCAGGCTGTATTAAAGCTTTTTGCGACACGCTTAGATTTATATAGTTGGGATTTTATTGCAGCGCAAATAAGAAAATTGCATGGCAAGTATACGCCTGCTGCAAAAACGTTATTTCGTTCTTTTTTAAAACAGATGCTGATTTTGTATGCTTTATTGCAAACAAAGAAAACAGCATGTTCCAGATATCCCGTCAGCACTACTCAGGAACTAGTTGCCAAAAAGACGGAAGATTTCGTGAACGAAAGAAATACGTTGATGATACATTATCCTATTTTACGGTTATTTTATCGAAGTAGAAAAACAGGTCTTGCCAAACATACAGCTGATTTAGGTCGACAACATATCGA
Source organism: uncultured Legionella sp. (assembly GCA_903885895.1). GTDB lineage: Bacteria > Pseudomonadota > Gammaproteobacteria > Legionellales > Legionellaceae. Next base: position 673 of record CAISKC010000437.1, on the reverse strand, counting down.
TTTAAAGGCAAATCTTCCTGAAATAACTGCAGGCAATGCAGCTACAGCTGCGCTGACTTTCATGCTAAAAGTTACTCGGCCTGGCCAAGTAAAAAAATATATCGAAGTAACACTACCAATTATCATTCCAACAAAGGCCAGTTTAGATAATCGTGCCTTACATTTTGATGATCTTTCAAGTACCGCACGTTCTTATAAGCCCTATGAAAAGCTTAAAATTCTATATGACCAAGGATTGCGATTTTTTGGTGTTATCGAGAAAAAACATGGCCATCATCCTGAGTATGAGAACCTAGACAAACCAAGGGCTGCAGATAGCATCAAGCATTCTGAACAAGCTTTGGCCTTGTATTTGTATGAAGAGCCTCATGTGCAAGCGTTAGTCAATCAACTTATTTTGAAATTACATCAAGTGGGAGATTCGATAAGAGCTGGTGATACGATAAAAGTCATTGCTATTGCCTTGCATTTTCATTCTAGTAAAACCCCTTGTGCTGTTTGTGAGACAGTCCTTACTGGGCTAATGGATCGAGAAAATGGCGCATTTTTGAAGCTCTTTAAAGATGCTTTGTCAAAAAATCAGACTATCTTTAAATTTCGTATACCTAAAACAGGCATTCGTTTACATGTCTTATATTCTGCAGACGATACGGATGCTGATCATAAAGAAAAT
>CAISKC010000436.1 GCA_903885895.1 uncultured Legionella sp. | reverse complement strand
TTGATTTAGATGCTTGGGTAGACGATTATAAGCGGTGTAGTGGTCGTCCCGCGGCAACCGAATGTAGGAGTTTGGAAAAATGGGTCGAAAACGAACGCCAGGTCTTTATAAAAAAGGAGCAAATTGGCAAATCGACAAAACGGTCTTTGGATTCAGATTTTGCGAAAGCACTGGTACTAGCGAGCTCGAAGAGGCAGAAAAGTACCTTGCAAGACGTCTTGAAGAAATAAGATTGGCGACTGTTTACGGTGTTAGGCCTAAACGGAGTTTTAAAGAAGCTGCAACTAAATTTCTTATGGAAAATCAGCATAAGCGCAGTATCGCTGATGATGCTCATCGATTAAGGGAGCTGGTAAAATACATTGGGGATTTGACGCTTGAGTCGATACATATAGGCTCTTTAAAGGTATTCATTGATGGACGCCGTAAAGATGGTGTAAGCTCACGGACTATTAATCATGGGTTACAACTTGTTCGACGTATTTTAAATTTGGCTTCGAGTGAGTGGATGGATGAGTATGGGCTTACTTGGTTGGCGAATGCAGCGAAAATCAAGCTTCTTCCGGAGCATGATTTACGTAAACCATACCCATTAAGTTGGGATGAGCAGCACAAGCTATTTCAAGAGTTACCCTCGCATTTGAGAAAAATGGCAACTTTTGCTGTAAATACTGGATGTCGAGATCAAGAAATTTGTGAATTACGATGGGAATGGGAAGTTAAGATTCCTGAATTGCCGCATATTCTTGTATTTATTATCCCCGCCGAGTTAGTTAAAAATGGCGAAGAGCGTTTGGTTGTGTGTAATGATTCTGCTCGATCTTTTGTCAATGCAGAGCGTGGAAAACATCCTACGCATGTTTTTAGTTATCGAGGTAGACCGTTATCAACCGGTTGGCGTGATGCTAGAGACAAAGCTGGATTGGAAACAGTTAGAGTACATGATTTGAAGCATACGTTTGGCAGACGTTTACGAGCTGCTGGGGTAAGTTTCGAAGATCGTCAGGATCTATTGGGGCATCGTTCTGGACGAATAACGACCCATTATTCGTCCGCGGAACTAGAGAACCTTTTTAGAGCAGCTAACAGCGTTTGCGAGAAGCAAAAAAGTGGAGTAGTACTGACTTTATTGCATAATCCAAATTTTAAATCAAAGCGTAATGCTAAACAAGATGCAACGGTTGTATCGTTGTAAATTGAAGCTAGGTCCCGAATAAATCCCGAAGTGGATTATACGGGATTAGGATGTCAAATGGTAACTGATTGATTTTACTGACTTTAATTGGTGGGCCCACTAGGACTTGAACCTAGGACCAACGGATTATGAGTCCCTTAATTTCAATGTAAGCAATTGATTTTACTATCATTTTTATCGCAGACATCCACTAAAAATGTCTAACGATGTATAACAGTGTCGTACCCAAATACGCAAATTCCCCACAGTCATTTTTTAATGCTCGCTTCATACTTCCGAAGACTTCCGAAGACTTCCGAAGACTTCCGAAGACTTCCGAAGACTTCCGAAGCTAACTCGTTATTCCTTAACATACCATTTCTTGGTTGTTGTGCTCCCAATCGAATCAATATATTCGTTGGCTTTTAACTTGTTTAGTTCATCTCTTAGCCATCGCTCAGTAGGTGGCGAAGATAGCTGACTATGTATTTCTGCTGTAGATAAACCAGATGACCTCTTTAATAATATAATTATTTCTTGTTGGCGATCAGTTAGCTCCTTGTAATCCGGTTTTTTAGGGAGCTCAGTTCCTGTTGTTAATGCTGTTGGCATCGACAGTAGGAGTCCACCTGAATTAATGGAATAAACAGGCAGCGGATGTCCCGCCTCAACGCATCCATCCAGGATCAAGCGAATACCCCGTCCCCACGACTCAAACAACTTATGATAATAAAGAACATTAGCAATTCTTCGATTACGAGGAATTGATTGATTTAACTCACCAAGCTCATCTATCGATAAACCCGGTGGTAGTAGGCCATAGCTCCATATTTCGATCCGATCATCATAAATTGCAAAACTGACGCTACCACCGGTATAGCTGTACTCTCGATGACACAATGCGTTTGTTATTGCCTCTCGTAAAATAGAAATAGGAAATAGCGGTTTATCCTCTCGCTTAATTGACATCTTTGAAAATGTACTGGCAATTGGGAGATGCATATTTGCGAAGGATAAAGCTGAGCGAATTAATTTGAATACATTTCCATGGATTTGTTTGTTATCAATAAATTCAGATTTATCAGTTCCTCTAAAACGAGCAAGTCGTAAAATACACTGAGGAAATATAATTTCTGGCGATTTTCCAAATAATATCAGAGCCGCTCGAGTAATGTGATTATCTTGAAGTAAACCAAGGTGTTTTAACGCTTTTTCTGGGTCTTTGGTTTCATATCCTTCAGGGATGCGGCCATTAAGTACACCTTCTTTTATGGTGGAAATAATTTCTTCTAGATCAAGATCATTAAGTGTCACGTTTATAAGTGGTTCATCTTCCTATGGGTCTTTAAATTGGGCGTTACTTAAAGCCAGATGTTGATAATACTCGGGTGGCATGAGGAGTGTATCTGATTGAACACGAATGTATGCACGTCCATTGTAAGTATACGGTCTTTTTGTGCTATCGGTTGTTACGTGAAAGACGATGATTTGTTTAACCTCTGAAAATGGCACATAAAAAATTTCAACAGAAGAATTTGAAAAAGGTGCAATTTTTGCAATCTCAAGACCAATTTCACGCTTGGTTTTATCAGAAACTTCTTGCCCTACTAAATTGCCATTATCTTCAACGCCAATTAAAACGCTTCCTCCATCGCCATTTAAAAAAGCACAGATAGTTTGTAACACATCCTTCAAATTTGACGTGGATTTTTTATACTCAAGCTGTTGTGACTCACCTTGCGCTGCGAGTACCTTAATTTGATTAATATCCATCAATCCTCGTCCTATTATAATTATCCATGTCAACTGTACTGAGTACTTTTGATTCGCGCGTTTCTTAAGTATTTATTTGTGACCGATTATACAGATGTGCTACGAAAAATGTAATTTTTATCTGCTTGGTAATTCTTTATAGAATCACTTACTTTCCACAATAGATCTTGGTAATGGACCGTCGAGCATGGCCCAGTTCACGGCTTATGATTTCACGAGTTTTGCGGTCTATAGCTTTTTGGAGGGCATTGGGTGGTTTTGATGCTAGGCTGTTTGCAATGGGACAAAGCCATCCTTTTTTGTGTGGATCTAACTCTTTTGTAAGCTCATGATATCGGTTTTGGGCATAAGCATGGCGTAGACCGTGGCATTTTCGGATTCCCATTTGTTTGGTTTGCATTTGATAATGGCTCAAATGCTGTTTGTAAGTTCTATCTTGTGGAATCAGAGATTGTCTACTTGGTACTGAATGGCTGGTTTTAAGCAGCCATTGTCGTTGATTATCATTAGTAATATGAAGCGTACGCCCGATCCCTCCTTTGGTCCAAGAAGGTTTGATCCTTAAGGAATCACCAATCCATGCTTCAGAGATAATCAGTTTCATGGATTCTTCTCTACGTAGCCCGAATAGAGATTGGGCTTCAAGAGATAAACGAATCATTGGGTCGGTACACTTGGAAAAATCCACTTGATGAATGGCTTTATTATGTGTTGGTACATAGCTTCGACGAGAAATTTGATAAGTATCATTACTGGGTTTTACCAATTGCGGTTTATCCAGTAATATCGCCATTTTTCGCAGTTTGGCCATATAATTTTTGATGGTGGCTGGATTTTTATTTTGGGTTTTCCAATGTTCGACCAGAACATGTATATGCTTGGGCTTCAGTCCTTTGATGTGGGTAAGGTTGAATCCCAGTTCATGCAAGTCTTTAATACAACGATTTAACATATGGCGCATGTCTGCTCTGGAGGCAAATGAATAGCCTTTGAGTTGTTTGAGGTATTCATTAATGGAGTATTGTGCACTGCGGATTTTGGTTTTACTCATGCAGGTATCTCCAGAGGGTATTGCGGGATTTGATCCCCATCTCATCACGAATCAACCAACTCAGCTGATAATGACCAATAGTAGGAGATAGCTGTTTTTTCATCTGTTGTGCATAGAGATGGCGGTAGCTTCTATTGATGGGTAATTTATGCTCATATAATGCCCGGTGCCAGTGATGTCAATCAGCACCCTATAG
>CAISKC010000435.1 GCA_903885895.1 uncultured Legionella sp. | reverse complement strand
TCATCGCTAATCTCCTCGGTTTTTATTGTTGTTTCGCAACTCAATAGTACCGAATTTTAACGATGACGCTAATACTTCTTGCTCATCTTGAATTTACAGCAGTATACGGACTTAACCTAACAGACACTTCGATAGCTGAGAATCAGCATTAGCATGGGCTGTCTCTCAGCAATGGGAAGTGGTTACTCGACCCACTGCTTAATTTCCACGATATAATCTTCCATGAAAAGAGCATCGATTTTAGTCGCTAATAAAGTGCTAATTGCTTCAGTTGGTGTTCTAACGATAGGTTGTCCCTTAATATTAAAAGAGGTATTAAGCAAAATGGGAATACCTGAAATTTCCTCAAAAGCATTCAACAAGGCCCAAAATAGTGAAGCATGTTTTTTATTAACTGTTTGCACGCGCGCACTGCCATCAATATGCGTAATAGCAGGTAAATCGCAACGAAAGCTTTCTTTTACTGGTACTACGAAAAGCATGTGAGGCAAGGTTACTTCATCTGGAATTTCAAAGTAGGTGTGTGCTTGTTCTTCTTTCACAGCAGGAGCAAACGGCCTAAAGGATTCTCGTTTCTTTACTAAAGCATTAATTCTATCACGCATAGAAGGGGATCTTGGATCCGCTAAAATACTTCGGTTACCCAATGCTCGTGGACCAAATTCCATGCGACCTTGTACCCAAGCAATAATCTTCCCTGTTGATAAGTAGGTGGCAGCTTTTTGTAATAACTCTTCTTTATCAAGTTTCCTATAAATAATAAGGTCTTCGTAGTGTTTTAGTGCCAGTTCGCAATCTTCTGAATTGCAAGCAGGCCCGTAACTAGAAGGTTCTTCTTTTAATGGATATTGTAAATAATTTTTTTCGGCATATATTTTAACCAACGCAGCACCAATTGCTGTGCCAGCATCACTTGCTGCAGGCGGGATAAATATATTAGAAAACCTTTTTTGTTGTAACAATAATCCGTTCATGGAGCAGTTAAGCGCAACGCCTCCTGCAATGCATAAATTTTTAGAGCCAGTTTTGGTTTGCCAAAAGTCTAAAAGATGCGTTATAGAGATTTCTAAAATTTTTTGGAGTGCCGCAGCTAAATCTTTATGTTCTTGCAAAACGGGATCATTTGGTTTCCGTCCTGGAAGGACATGATTTGTAAGCCATAAGCGAAAACCTCGGCCAGTTAGTTTATCCATGCGAGTTTTATTGTGCTTGAATCCTTTGATATAGATTTCGCCATTTGTCTGACATTCAACAATTTCTTTGAAAAATGGCAGATAGCGATTAGGATCGCCATAAGGGGCTAATCCCATGACTTTGTATTCATCCGAATTTACTAAAAAACCAAGATGAACGGTAATTTGAGAGTATAAAATGCCCAAAGAACTGTAGTAGCTATAATGTTGCAATGGAAGGATTTGATTATCCTTTCCTAAGTAAAGGCTAATACTGTCTTTTTCTCCAATGCCATCGCAAACGAGAATGAGCGTTTCTTTAAATTCACTAGGGTAAAATGCACTTGCTGCATGCGCTAAGTGGTGAGAAATAGGTAAAAATTTTGAAGCGATAGGAAAAGTGGGGTAATTGCTTATCCAAATATTATGTTGTGCCTCTGCACTTAAAATATTCTTGTACAGAAGTTGCGATGTTGCATCATAAGAAAAAGCATCTTCAATTTTTTTATAATCAAAACCATGGCATATAAAGTCTATGTCATGGATGTTCAGTTTTGCAGTTTCTAAGCAAAAATTTATTGCGTTTATTGGAAAGTCACAAGTATATTTATCACCATTAAAACGCTCTTCTTCCGCTGCTGCTATTAACTTACCATTAACAAAGATACACGCGGCAGAATCAAGACCTTGACACATTCTATATTCTTGCTCAGTTAGATCCGGAAAGTGCTCTCGTCTAAACGCTATAGAGTTATGCAAACCACTATATCCAAGTATGTTCATGTTCTAGTTCCTATGGTTATGTGCAAAGAAGATGACGTACCCTGCACAGGTAATTTTGGGTATTTCATGTGTTATCTGCAATTTTATTAATGGTTTTTTGAAATCCTATGTGCGTTGGTAATATTAAAATAGTTAAAGAGTGTTTCTGTATAAGCTTCATTATTTTGGGTTTGGTTAGTAGCTTATAAAATAAAATTAATTTGATAATATGCCATTGAATGGATATTTTGGGTTTATATAGCTCGCTTTCTTTGATGTTCCTAGGGAGGTGCCCGTCTTTGTTAAAAAATCTTTTAATGGACCGTTTGCAAAAACGCCAAAAGCATATAAAAACCGAACAATTTAAAAGAATAACTAAATCAGCATAAGGCAATCGTTGTTCAAGTGTATTTAAGTGATTGCCATCAATTATCCAAGAGGGTTTGCTACACAACTGCTGTAATATTAGCTTCCATTGGTTAGGATCAACGCGTTGCCATCCTTCAAGCCAGTAATAATCATCCAGGTGAAAAACCGGTATTTGTAATGCTTTACCTAAATGCACGCTAAAAGTTGTTTTTCCTGAGCCGGGAGACCCAACAATCAAAATACGCTTAGACTGTTTAATCATAAATGGCTTGAACTGATCTGCCTGGAGCGACTATTCGGTCAACTTGGTTCCAGAAGGCTACTTGAAGTGCGATACGTTCTTTACCCTTTTTATTCATAGGACAAACACGATGCCAAGAATTGTCTGCTCTGACAAAAGCCACAGAGGTATTGCTGCTAGGAAGAAATGATTCAAAGTCTCTTTGGTCTTCTGTAAGAAAATGTAATAGTCCACCCCAGGGAGCTTCCCAGGTATCATTTAAGAAAATCATATGAGTTGCGCGAATACATTCTTTATCTGTATGCGCAGAAATATAATCCTCATGGCGGTAACGTTTTAAAGTGATCTCCATTGGGCATTGTGTCACATCGGTATCTAACAGTGTACTTAATGCAGTACGGTAGGCTGCGCCATGTAGTTGTTCAATACATTCTATCCATATGGGAGAAGGTTCAGATACTTTGTTATATTCACTATCTCCTATGGCTAATAAAATGTTGTTAATTACCTGGTATGTTTTATCACTGCCACCTGAACGTGTGGATTTATAATTACCTGCGCTGGGTAAATCTTTTAATAAATCATCTGCATAGGACGGAGGAAGAAATTCATAAATCGTACTATATTTGAAGGGGCTTTTTTTAAGAGTGGCTGTAGTTAACGCATTTATATTTAGCATTTTTAATACTCTCTTCAACAGTGAAACTTTTACGAAAATCGATATTTGTTCCTAAAATAAGTGAGCATATCAAGACAGTCTTTCGGTTGCATACCCAAATTTTCTAAATAACCATCAATATTGCCATACTTTTTTGTAATATATTCTATGACTAAAAGAGCTGTTTTTGAATTAGGGGTCAACCTATGTATGTAATGTTCTTTTGTCCACCCTTTTTTTATCCAACTCTCTTCAAAATAATCAATATTTTTGGTTAAATATCGTCCGCTTTCTACGTAGTCATGAATAATATCTTCGGTAGTAAAGCCTAAGAGCATCATGAATAAGATAGCAACTAAACCTGTTCTATCTTTCCCTGCAAAGCAGCCAATTACACAACGTGCATCATAGTTTTCTGATAAAAATATGAAAATTTTCTTCAATTGTTGTTCGTTATTTTGTAATAAACCTATATAGGAATCAAAGTAGTCATAATAGTTAGGAAATGGTTTTGTTCTAAAATAATGGTCTTCATCTTGTATCGGAAATGATTGCCAGTGAACTCCTGCTTTAATTAATGTAAGCGGTCTTCCTCTCTTGGTTAGTTCTGCTTCACTTCGTAGGTCAATATAATAACTTATCCCTAGATCTTCTACAATATTGTTTATTTCAGAATGAGGGAGGTGAACTAATTCTCCACTCCGATATATGGAAGTTTCGCGGGGCTCTATTATTTTTTTTTCACAAAGTGGTCTGAAATTAATCATTTCTGGCTTATGGTAATTGTTTTAGTAATTGTTGAAGAAACTGTGCAATGGCGATTGTCGCGTAAGATCCTGTAGTGAGGTAAAATGAAAGTGATATAGAATAATGTCCTGGGTTTAGGTTATCTGGCGTAATATCATTGATATAGATTTTTGTTTGTATTACGGGATTGCGTTTATAGGGAACTTCAATAAATGATGCGCCATCTGTAATGACGCGAGTATTATTGATCAGCTCTTTTTGAGTTATCATGTTTATAATATCATCGGGTTTATTTGGGAAACAATAATCAACACCGTCTAATTGTTTGGTGTAAAAAGATATTTTTTCTAAACGTAAATATTGCGTAATTGCTTCATTCCATTTATGCGAATAATATGCTGATTGGTAGAAAGCCAAGAGTTTATTATCCATGGCAGAAATGAATTCTGCTGGGTCATTATAGGATAGTCTGGCAAGGTGACCAGCAGCGCTATTTTGCGCTGCTATTTCCTGCTGAGCTTGGGCATAGTTTTTTTCATTTAATGCTTTTCCAATAAGATGGGTGTTTTTGCACTGATTGGGTAGTCCAAATCGCTGACTGCCATAGTAATTTAAAAAATACAAAAAATACTCTTCACCTGTTACAAGGTCCTGAACAGCTTTAGGTGATAAATTTCTAACTTTAATTTTAAAGCAATTGCCGTGTAGTTTGGCAACTTTTAATGGTTCTTGACCAGCGCCATAATAAGTTATATTTATGAATGGGAGGTTTTCTCTTGAGTAGCTTTTATTAAAGGTTTTAAGTGATTCTTTGGAAATACAAATAGGCATGGAAATATACTGGGTTGTGATAGCATCTTCATCTTTTAAACCAGCATAACCTACTTCATTATTTAGTATTTTAAAGTGATTGGCTATGATATCAATCATTTCAAAGGTAGTGAACCCAATTTTTTTCACTATATAGTACTGAGTTGTACCCTCATTAAATGGCGTGCACTGCAGATGTAAAACCTCGGATACTTGGAAGTCTTCAGGAATTTTTTTCACTTGATAATGTAACATAGTGTCCCTTTAATATATGATGCATTAATAAGTCCATTCTGCGCGAGCAAATGGCTTCAGTGCTTTTATACTTGATTGCCTGCATTTTTCAAGTAATTTATCTGCTTCAATCAGTTGCGGTGAATCTGCTGTATACTCGAGACCCATTACATGCCTTAGCCAGGGTTCCTGACCCATTGCATAGATCACTACTTCAGCACATTGTAAATCTCGTACTATTAGCCATGCTTTATCGCAGTTCGATCCACTTAATCTTCTTGACTGATCAAAGTCTCTTTGAATTTGCTTAGTGAACAGTGGGCCGTAAGACCAGCTCATTGGCGCTCCTTGGCACTCCATCCCAATAAAAAGCATATCAACAGGACTCATTAAAGAGGCTAGTTTTTTATAGAGCGTATTATCGATGTTATTGGAGTCAACAGCAAATAATATAGATTTATTAGCAATTTTTAAGTGATAAGCCAATTTACTGTGGATATTTAAATCGCCATGTTCTCCTAAAAACGGGATTCCAGTTATGACCCCATCTAATAGTGCAACTTGCTCTAACTCTTTGATGCTGATGACGGACTCAAAGCCTATATGTTTCAGCATCAACTTTAGCGAAGGATCAGCTAAGAAGCCAGAGTTGTTTTCAGGTACTACTATCGTTTTAATTTGTTGACGTATCTGTAGTAATGTTTCCAAATTCACATGATCTTGGTGTGCATGGGTGATAAGCACATAATCAATATTGTCTGGCAAATCATGATAATTAAAGCAGTTTTGATCTGGTTTTGAGTGATAATTAATAAAAGGGTCGATGAGTATGGCGCTGTGTTTTGTTTCTATAAGCACGCAGGCGTGACCAAAATAACGTATACGAAGTTTGTCTTCTCGATATTTAGTATGTATAGAGTCTGGTGGTGTATTGGTGAAAAAATTAGCGAATTTCTGCTGATCTTGTTCTGAAATAGGGAGCATGTCTCGTAATCTTTCTAATTGGCATGGAGTTCTTCGACTTTGAACTAAATGGTCTATTACTTTATCGGAAAAAGGAATAGGAAGCAGCATATCTTTTACTGCCGGTATTCGTGGGGTACTTAGTACGAAAGGTCTTGCATCTGACGCAATTTGGGATAAAAGTATAGTTTGACCGCTACAGTTGTAGTATTGCCTATAGATCATTGGTTCTATGATGCGGATGTTTGCGCGATGATACATGTCATAAACCAATTCCACACAACCTAAAAGAGGTTCTGCAATTTCAGCATAGATGCTTTCTAAAGAAAATCCAACTTCAAGTTCTAAACGGCCGCTTAAATTATCTATAGCTATAGCCAACTTGGAAACAGCATCATTTTTTGCCAAAATATCAGCACAAAGATTGCTTACTTCTATTGTTTTATTTCCTGTTAAATTAACATAAGGACCACCGATAAGTTTAGGGTTTTCACAGGCTTTTTGGTGTAGTTCAGGGTGGGTCAAATAAGATCGTAAGATATTTAAATATTGTTTATTTAAGATGGCTCCTGATGTCATGGGTGACACCAAATTTGCCCATGCATACCAATTAAAAATTAACGGTTCAAAACAAACATCTGGTTTTAACCAACAGTCTTTCAATTTAGTTCCTCATAAAAAATTATACCAAAGATAGTTTGGTTACCTGTTCGTTGTGAGTAGGGATATTGTTGGCCACAGAGGTTGGTTTGTCGCCATCTAATGTATAAAACAGTTCAAAATATTTTCTGGCAATTGCTGGATCTAAATAATTAGTAGGAAAAAATTGCCGGTTAAACTCGCCAACCTCTTCTATGGTCATGTCTTCACGTAAAAATTGATAGGAGGTATAAATAGTAGGTCGTATACGCGCACCATGATGCAAGCATGTTTCAATGGTAAATTTAACATTTTCAGGTGTATCACCGGGTATTCCTAGCATAATAAAGCAATTTAGTTCTACATTAAATTCATTACATATCAGTACCATTTCTTCAAATGGTTTTAATATTTCTTGTTTACATTTAGGTAGACCCATGGCTGCTTTTTCTGTAAAGGATTCAATGCCTAGACTAATGCGAATACAACCACTAGCTGCCATTTCTTTTACCAAAGCACGATTGAGACATTTTAATACTGTAATGCATTTCCATGGATATCGAATTTCTTCCTGTGAAATTTTAGAGCAAAACTCATGTACCCAGTTATGATGTAAAGTAAACGTAGGACAATAAAAGGAAACGTATTCAAATGGTTGCTTGATAAAAGAGTCTTTAATGTATGCTATTGTTCTATCAACCGATAACCGTCGTTCTATTTTCCCCTGCATGGGTGGTACGTCACAGAAAGGGCAGCAAAAAGGGCAGCCTCTAGCTAAGGGGATCACTAATTCTTGTCGTTGTGGTATACCACAAAATTTATTTAAATCGTTGCGGTACATAAAGTTATAACTGGTATAGGGGATTTCAGTAACATCGGGTAAAACCCAATGCTCTGAATTTAAGTAGACGCCCTCAATGGGAGTGTCATCACGGGATAACAAGACACCAGGAGGCTGTTTGTTTACATCGTTTAAATATTGTAGATAGGCTAAAACACCAGACTCGTAATCTCCAGTTGCATGCACGGCATTGATTCCGAATTGAAAAAAGAAACGAGGAATTTGTTTGCTCAGACGTCCAAAGGTAATAACGTGTGCTTGTGGGCAGAATACTTCTTTATATTTCATAAAACGAGGAAAAGTATCTACAGCATCAAAATCATTCATTAATACAATGACATCGAAGGGCTGCATTAATAAATCACATATTTCTTTCCAAGTGTAGTTCAAGGCACCCGCATCAATACACGTTACTGTCAATTGCGTATCGGCTTGACGCAAATAGCTGCCAACTTGAAAAAGAGGTAGATGGTGTCCTGCGTTAAAATAACTGGGGATATAAGGTGGAATAACACAAAGAATATTGCTAATTGTATTTTTTGAGAGGTGATTCATTATTACAGCTCCATTTCATTTTTATAAATTCCCATATCTGCACCCATACTCTGTAAGTTTTTAATGAAATCAACGTAACCGCGAAACAGGTGATGGAAGTTGGTAATTGTGGTTACGCCTGGTGCTCCTATCGCTAGAATAAGTAATAGGGCCGCCGCCCTTAAATCAGGGCAAATAATATGATCTTGTGCCTTTTGAAGAGGGATTGGATCAATGATAATGCTGTTATTGTTTTGCTTCAGGTTAAGTCCAAACTTGTTAGCTTCAGCAATGTAGTTAAAACGATCATGCCATACATTTTCAGTGATATCGCTTTTGCCTTGCGCTTTAAGTAACAGAGGGATTAGCAGCGGATGGTGGTCTGTACATACTCCTGCTACAGAAATGGCAATCGATTGTGCGTTCATTTTTTTTGTCGATTTAACGAGTATGTTGGGGTGTTCTACAGTATGAGAAACGCCAATTTTATGCAACAGATCTAATTCTGGTTTTAAAATAGGCAAAGTACGATCTAGCGTTATATTAGTGAGGCAAAGCTGGATATCATGACATCCAGCGATAGACATATAGGTAATAATTTCAGAAGGATCAGAAATAACTTGATGACTAACGTTTTTGTTGGGTGCTTGATATTCGATTTCAATTCTTGATGAGTTA
>CAISKC010000434.1 GCA_903885895.1 uncultured Legionella sp. | reverse complement strand
AATTGCTTCATCGTGATCACTCTGAGATAATTTCTTCGCTTGCAAAAACAACGGAATATTAGGTGATCACACTAGGCGATAATCGGTGATCACGTTCGCAGGAATACCCACAAAGCGCCTTCGATGCAGATCCAAGCAGTCGGAACCGGTTTTACCATTTGCCCTTCAAACGAGCTAAAATTGTAATAACCTCACCTAGTCAGTGGAGCATGTATCAAAACTCTCACAATTTTATCTTTTTCCTTCAGCATAATCCTCAGATCACATTAGACATTCAGGGGAACCTATCAGCAACAGAACTTGTGCATTTTATTCGTGTTAACAATATTAAGGCTCATATCATTCTCCACGATGATCCGCACAATGCTTCTATCAAAAAAGCGACCGCGGATAATCAAGCACAAGATATACAACACATTATCAGTCATTACCGTTATGATCATCTAGAAGATACGCCTGCAGCGGAAGCAGAAAATAGTGATTATCGATTAACCCTTGCAAAATATACGCCCCATTTACTGCGTCTTTCAAGCCAACAAAACGAAAGTTTAGAAGACATGCATGTAGGACAAAATCAGAACCAAAACCAAAATCAAAATCAAAGCCAACAATTTCGGCAAAATAATAATGATCTTTTTGAGCCAATTAAATTCGAATTCAATGATAAATCATCCATCCCAGATGTTCGTTTTGAGCAAGAAGGCGTCTTATTAAAAAGCATCATTGGTTTAGATTTTGCACATTCAAACAATATGCCTCAAACTGAAACCAATATTAATCGTATTCTTCGGGCCATGCAGTGGATCATAGAAAGATCGCCAGCGAGTCAACATTGTTATTGTCCTTTAAGTTATAGTGTAGAGGAGTTGGTTCCAGGTGCGTTTTATGTCCCCAAAGATAAAGTGGCGCATATCCCGCATCCTACCGCTTCGGCATATAATTTTAGTCCTGACCGCAATACACTGTTTTTTTCTCCACCCTATGCATCGATAGCAATCAAAAAAGACAAATATGCATTTAAACCTTATCTTCGCCCTTGCGACGATTTTCCCACTGAGCCAGAGTTGAATGAAGCTATTCGTCGCGATAAATATCTCAGACAGTTGGTGTCAACATATACTGGTGAGCATGCGAAAAGAATTTCAATATTATTGAACAAATTATATTATAAGCGCGGGCAACTTGGGGTCGATCTCCTAACCAAAGCGCTTTATGCATTGTATTTAAAAAATCCGGAAGTTCATCAGGCCATACTTCAACATTATTTACTCAGCTCAGAGGATTTTAGCGAATATCTTGACGCGCGCTACATGAGTACATTTGAAGCGCTATCCATAGTCACTGATCCTAAAAAACTCCAATGGTGGAATGCATTATTGGCCATTCAATGCCGTAATAATCCCCAGTTTGATGTGAACCATTTATGGGATCAATTTGTAAGTTTTTGGGATGATCTGGATAAAATACAAAAATTCATGCCGATTCCAGATCAGTTTCCATTTGCAGACTTTGCGGATGCTGGGCTAACCTTAGGTAAAATGATTCGTATTCTTAGTAAAGCACGTAATCGCTTTGAGCAAATTCAAAAATTCGAAGGCGGTAATATTTCCCATGCTTATATGCTCTTCGATCTCTTTAATAGTTCAATGTATTGCCCAGAGATGGATCCATATTGTGATGATTTAATCCAAGAACTCAAGGCTGAAGATGCGTTTAATAAAACACAATTGAAAGCCAAGTATTTTTCTACAAAAAAATTATTGGAATTAACGTACTCCCCTTCCATCAGCTTAGAGAAACTTAAAAGCTATTATTATATTTTTGCAGCGGTGAATGGTCAAGTCCAAATTTTGCTGTAAATTCCCATTTATCCGGCCCATCGAGTTAGTTATTTAATTAGCCATTTTGGTT
>CAISKC010000433.1 GCA_903885895.1 uncultured Legionella sp. | reverse complement strand
TTAAATAACGTTATCTTAAATAATCTTAAGTAGTTTTTTAATCATCATACACGGGCTCCCGTAAGTGCGTCAATATTTACTTCAGTACCATATTCAATGAAACAAATATAATCTACAGTTTTAGAAGATTGGTTGGTTCCTATCAACTGAATAGATTTAGGAACTGATTGTTCAACTGGTAACATGCGTTCAATATTGACGTAATAATAACAGTATTCGGAATCAAATGCACTTCGACTAACTAGAGAAGATGTAATACCATCAGTCAAACCACCGTTGACAGCATTTTGACCATAAAGTTGGTTATTAAATTGTTCAAAGTTATATTTTTGAAGATTATAAATTGCATTCTGTCCAGATACTTGAATATTAAAGTTAGTAATATGACACAATGGAGATGTAGCACAACAACCAGCTGGATCAAATGGCGATTGCCATACTGGAACACCTTGAATAAATCCAGAGTTATTACTCAAAGTCATATTTCCAATATACGGATAAGGTGCACTTCCTTCAGAGCCACTACTAGACGAGTAATAAGGAAGAACTAATACAGATTTAACATTTGATATACCATTTGTTAAAAGTTGATTAATCATACCATTGGTATCTGTACCAAGTACTTGGTATTGATATATATCAGTATATTTAATCTGTTTAACAGGAGAGGATAAATATGATTGTTCAAATGTAGGATTAAATGTATAAGCAGGTATATAAAGATAAATAGATTTAGAAAGAGGAGCTGGTCTAACTATAGCATTACCCAAAGATACTAAAGTATTATCTAGACATACTGCACCAACAGATAAATTGAGACGGAATTTTTTCCAAATTCCAGCCATTCCACCTGCTACAAGAGAAGTTGCGCCAGTTGCTTGTGTAAGTGCAGAACCGCCGTTATCTATTCCTCCATTTGTATCCACATTATTACTTAAAAATTGTAATCGGTTAGATGCAACCATTAACATATTTGAGCCACCTAATGCGCTCTGTACTTCAGAACAGGATAAAAACTGGGTACTGAATAATTCAGCACCTGCAACAGCTGGGAAATTTGTATTTCCTCCGCTCAAAACAGTACAGCTTGTATTGTTAAGATTCATTGTTAATTTCATAAATGCACCTTTTAGCAATGGAATCATATTGAAAAATGAATGAATATGTTTAAGGTAAATAGTCGCCATAATGGTATATTGGATACTACCTGGTGTAATTTGTGTATAAGCATTTGCTACGGTTTGGTCTACTTTATTATATATATAATTTTTCCATAGATTTTGGCAAGCATTAGAAGCAGTAGATACAGCTCGGCCACCTGTAAGCAAGTTACCATAAAGTCTAGCTTGAGGATTACCATCTGTAGATAGAGTATAATCAAATGCTATTAATTTTTGACGTTGTAAAAATCCTAAATTACCATTACCAGCCATACCACCAGAACCGGAATATTGACTAGTTAAGCGAGAATCGCTATTTAATACATCTCCATTATTACAAACACCAGTTCCAGGAATATAGGAAACGGATTTGTAATTCGTAAATAGTATAGGAGTTGCAATTGTAGACGGTACA
>CAISKC010000432.1 GCA_903885895.1 uncultured Legionella sp. | reverse complement strand
TCAATTTCAATTAATTTTGAAGCTTGTAATACAAGCTCCTTCTGCCGCTCAGGCCCAACAAGTAGCTTTGCACCAGCGATTAGCAGACGATTCAATACAAAGCGATTTACCACTGCGTTAGAACTAACCTGAATTGCTTTTATAGATCTAGGACGATTTGCTAAGACAAATCCTAGAGCCAATCCTACTGCAGTGCTACCGCTACCAAGGGCTATATAAATGGGCCCTTCCCTTGGCGCTATTGCATCATCAACCTGCTCAAGAAACTCATATGCGGCTAACACGGAACCTAGTACGCCACAGGCACTCGACCCCCCCAAATTAATAAAATATGGTCGATCTCCACTAAGATGCAGGATGGCCATCATTTTTAATATCTTGAGTACCGCCATCAATTCATTATTAGCAGGAAAAAGTTTAGCGCCAGCACTAATGGAGTGATGAATTGCAAGGTCAACCAGATCTGAATGGGGTTGGGCTAAAACTATCGCATGGAGATTGAGATTAAAACTCTTAGAAAACAGCGCAGTTGCAAGAATATGGTGTGAAGCCCAGCTTCCAACTGTTACCAAACTTTTTGCCCTTTTATGAAGAGCATCTTGCAATATAAATTCCAACTTTCTTACTTTAGACCCACCATAAATAGGGGAGATATGACTATCATCTTTGCAAAAGATCTCCTTATTTAGCTTGCCAGATAGACTATGGAGCTGTCTAACAGGTGTAGGCTCATGCTGTAGGACTATACGTCTATTGAGTAGCTCAGATATTTCATTTTTTTTCATGGGGAAATTTCTGACTTCTTTATCTTTAATGCCTTAATATATCAATTTAAATATATAAATGCACATCATAAATATGGAAAAAACAGAGATAATTCTTTTAGAAAAACAAATGCGAGATGCGCAAAAAAATGGGGATTACACTACCCTCGCCAAAATATTGTCAAAAAAATTAATCTATATTCACTCTACTGCATACCTAGACAACTACGATAGTTATCTAGAAAAAATAAAAAATAAAATCCTAGTTTATAAATCGATTGATGCGAAGCTCAAAGAGGTTCAAATGAGCAGCGAAGTTGCAATCCTACTCTCGCATATGACAGGAGAAGTTGAGGTTCTATCGAAACCAGTGTTGATGAATAGCCTTGTTACGACTATATGGATTAAAGAAAATAAGTTATGGAGCTTGTACGGATTTCAAAGTACTAAAATTGAGCAGTCACTACCACTTGAGTAAAGAAGTTTCAATTGAAGAGCCTGGGCCCATAGCCATCATCACACCGTAATCACCTTCTTTGGCAATACCCTCTTTGAATAACTCACCTAATGCAAATATGACTGCAGATGAAGAAACGTTGCCATACTTTTGAAGAATGTTGCGTGTATGCCTTACCGAGTCTTCAGGCAATTGGAGATTTTTAACAATTGCATCAATCACTTTTTTACCCCCAGAATGCAAAACCCAATGCTTAATATCTTCTTTCTTTAAGCCATGGCGACCTAATAAATTTTCAATCGGAATTGGAGAATTTTCCCCAATGACATATGGAATATTTCGCTCTAGATAAAAAAATAATCGACTACCTTCTAACTTGTAACGCATCGCACCAATGGCTTCAGTAATGATGAACGGCTCAAAATCTAATACGGCTGGACCATTTTTCCAGGTATCGTTTGAATCGGCTCGAATGACAATAGCTGATGCGCCATCGCCAAATAATGAATTAACCACTGCTGTTGATAAATCCTGATTCAGTATATATGCAGCAGAGCAAATTTCTATACACACCAATAGTCCATTTTTTCCAGGCATTGCTGAAGAAATAGCAGATGCAGCCTGTAGTCCATTTATAGCAGCATTACAACCCATCCCCGCTATATCTATACGACGGATATTCTTTTTAAACCCAAGATGCTTAATTAAATACGCTGTTAAGCTGGGGCATAAAAAACCTGTTGATGTAGTACATACAATAAAGTCAATATCTTCAACATTTAGTTGCGCACTCTCAAGCGCTTGCCTAATAGCCTCGCTACCTATATCTAAAGCCCCATTTAGATGTCGATCTAATAATGATTGATGAGTCTCTTCTGGCGGCAGACCATCAATTAACTCTGGCAGATATAGAGCCCGAGTTTGTATATGACTATTGCGAAAGAGATTTTGAATTTTTGGGTTTTTTTCGCCAGACCAAGCTAAAACTTCTTCTTGTGTATAAAAAGATTTGGGATTTGCTGTACCAACCTTACCTAAACGTGCATACGGAACTTGTTTCATCTTGCTTTTCTAGTGGTGGCTAACAAAGCCTGTGTAATTAAATCGATTTGGCTTGTGTCAACACCTTTGGCACTCATTTCAAGGCTTCGTTTGACTAGTTTAATGGCATCAGAACTTCTCTTATCAATTTGTTTTCTCCATTGAGAGACGCAATTAAGTAAGTCGCCTTCTTTACATACTTCAGAAACTAAACCGGCACTCAATGCCTCGCCACTAGTTAAGTGTGCTCCGCCAATAATGATGTCCTTTGCCTTTAATAGGCCTATATATTTCGGTAATAAATTAACCGCTGCGGCAGCTGGTAAAAGACCAAACTCAAGCTCTGGCAACCAAAATTTTGCATTCGGCGTCGCAATACGAATATCGCAGCTTAAGGCAAGCTCAAAACCGCCTCCAACTGCTGCTCCATTGATGGCAGCAATAATCACCTTTGGACTTTCACGCAATACTTTAAAAACTGCAGCACTTTTTAAATCAAGAATAGAGCGCCAATCACGACTATCT
>CAISKC010000431.1 GCA_903885895.1 uncultured Legionella sp. | reverse complement strand
ATGTGCGTGGTCTTGAAGGCACAGAATCGCGTATGTGTTACGTTACTTCTGGAAATCAAACCAATCAACAAATCGAAATCCTGACCAACAAAAAATTTACTGAACAAAACAAGATGGATTTAAAAAAAGTTGCCGTATTTATAGAAATGGTGGCTCAAAATTTTAATTCTTATGAAGATGAGCAAAAAGCAAACCGGGATATTGAGAATGCATCTGTGTATTGTGTTTTCCCCAAAGGTTCCAATGAAGAAAGTGGGGTAAATTCCAAAGACAAGGTTGTGATTAATACTAAACATGATCTCGATATTTTTACCAATGTTGGAGGTATAGACGTCAGTCTGGTCTCTGAGGATGGTACAGTAACGGCCGGCTCAGCTGTTATTCGCTATCAATTGAGTGGATGGAGCAACGACCATTGGGAAGAATTAGTTAGTACCGATATTGCAGCTGTAAACAAGTTGGTGATAGAAGGTCAAAATATACACTTTAAGGCGGTTAACACCAAATCTGGTAAAGAAACGAGATTTCTTTCAAAGGGCAATATCGTTGATGAATCAGTAGGGTTATCGTCGCAAACGACTTCCTATCATAAAAATGGTTACAATCGTCATAAATCCTTACATCAAGAGGTTTCAAGCCACAGTAGTAAGGGTGAGATAACTTCAAGTGCTGATGGAGCGCAACACCTTTTCGCCCCTAATTTTAATTGCAAAAAGCTGGTTATCGAAGGTTTTGAAAAAGTAAATATCTATGAGGTTCATGATATTGATACATATGAATCTTTGCATGAAACAGATGGAAGTTTCTTGGGTGGAACGACGACAATCCAGACTAATGATCAATACTCGAGATCTAAAGGTGCCAATTTTAATATAGTTGATTCTGTTGATATATTCTCATTTGGCGACATCAATATAACCAATACTAATCTTTTAACGCCTCTAACCACTCTCGAGTCTGTGGGAGGTGTGGTTAAAATTTTACTTGGCACTAATTCTGAGTCTCATGCAAGCTCGACAACGAGCGAGAGTATGTTTTGGCAAAGTATTGATTTAAAGGGCTCCAATCACAACACTTTTAGCATACCGCAAATGCCTGGTGAGGTGGTCATCAACTCAAAACAAGATGCAATTTTACAAAAGGTTTATGGCCAGACGCTTGATTATGCGAATCGTCTTAAAATCGATGGTGGCAAAATTGTTTTTGAGGATGTTCATGAGCGCCACCAATATTATCATGTAGAACACGATGGCCCCACTGCAGCTTTTGCAGCCGTTGTTGCGATTGCAATTTCTCTGGCAACTTCAGGTGCGGGTACTGAATTGGGAGCGATGGTTGCGACTAGTGCAACAGCCACAATGGGAGCGACAGCGGCTACTGTGCTTGGTCTTATGACGACAGGGGCATTTATGGGAGTCTGTAGTCAAGCAGGCATGGGCTTATTAAAGAATAAAGGAGATGTCGGCAAAGCTGCTAAAGATTTAGCTTCAACCGAAAGCTTGAAAAAAATTGCTAAATCAGTGGCTTTAGCAGGTTTGACTGGTAATGGCGTTACTGAAATCTCGCTAGAGTCATTATGTTTTAAAGTTGTACAAAACACGGTTGATGCAGGTCTAAGTACTGCTATTTTGAAAGAGGATTTTGGTAAAGGTTTGGTCCAAGGCATTGGACGGGCTGGAATTAGTAATCTGAGTGGTTATGTCGCAGAAAAGATTGGCGATGTACATACTTTAGAAGCTAGAAATTTACAAGGGACCAATGACTTTACCCAGATTAGCTCCCACATAGTTTTAGGGGGTGTGAGTGGTGGATTAACCAATGCGCTAATTGGTGGTGACATTAAGTCAGGCATAGAATCAGGGGCGATTGGTGGTGGCATTGGCACAATGACAACCAAGATTTT
>CAISKC010000430.1 GCA_903885895.1 uncultured Legionella sp. | reverse complement strand
TTTTACAAGCACAATACGCAGCTTTAATGGTAGCTCGCCAGCATGATACCATAGACACTCAAACGTTAAGCATTCAATGGTTCGTTGTTCGCCGCCATACCATTTTACCGCAAGCGTTTGCCAGGTCTGACTTGGATCCACAAGCAATTCTTTGAGCTGAATCCGCTTGCCTTTCACTCTATTTCTGCCGCGCTGTCCTGGTGGCTTGGTCTCAGGGAATTCATATAATTGTGCATCTAGCCGTAGTCTTGATACAAGTATGGCGCCACTTTTTATGCAGGCTTTTGCAAGCGCCATGCACGCATAGGCTCCATCGCCAACCAAAATCCAATGAGTACGGTGTAACCATCGGCTTACACACCGTACCATCTGTATGGTCCAGTCTATCGATGTCTTGTGTCGAAGACCTGCGGTTTCATCTGATTTTTTTGAAGGTGAGAGGATCACCATAAAGGGCAATGCCCATGGCCTTTTACACCAAGGCAGAGGGACTATCAACGTCATGCATTCCCATTTCAAGCCGAAACAAATGACCACACGGGATTGACTGGACGCGACAGCATCTCGATATGCCCCTTTAGCCTTGATCTTCTTGCCACGGCGACGCTCCAAGGTTTCATCAACAGCCACAATCGTAGGCCAGGATTCAGGCAATAGATTGACCAGAAGCCCAAATAGAATCTTACTGGCAGTCAAACTGTTCCACTGTGTACGACTGAGCACCCGATGATATTTTGAAAAATTTTTAATCTCACTTAATCCCATAACACGCAGAATGCTCGTGATACGCCTGGCTCCTCGACAAAGAATTGCGCCAATTAACAGCGTGTTTATGTTTTTCCACGTAGGGCGCGTAAATAGTGGTGCAAACGCGGTTAAAGCTGATATAATTTCGGGTGTCATTGCAAGTCAAGTCCCTGTGCCTTATTGTTTTTTCGAACCTCAAGATACCCGCTTTATTGGCTTTGGCAACTCATTTTAGATAGACGCCGGTCTGTTCTCATCTTGAACCGTAAAAAATGACCACAAACGAACTGAAACAACATGAAACGATGGAATATAGCGGAAATGGTGAGTATAGGTCGCAAACTTTTTGCGAAAATACACAAACAAAAACACCATGCAAACCATAATCACGATGTTCATTTCATGGCACGAGAATTGGATAGTTGGCTTGTGCAGGGTGTTCAATCCATGGTAGATGGCAGCTATACACCGCGCCATCTCAAGCGCCATTATTTTCCAGACGAAATGGTTGATCAACTGCATTTGTCAGACCGCATTCTCCAAAACATTTTACTCAAACAACTGAAACCTACGTTCCCCTACGTGATGAACTCCAATTGTTACCATCTTCAGGGCCCAAGTGGCGTACGGGTTGCCACGCAACGTATTCGACAAGTACTTCTGGATCAAAAACCAAAATACATCATCCGAGCGGATATCAAATCCTTTTACAAATCCATCCCGCACCACCAGTTGGTTCAAGATATCAAACAGCATTATGACGACAAAAACGTCCAGGGCATGCTCGAACAGATCATCATCAATCCCATTGAAACACCACGAGGATACAAGAACCCTGATCACGGGATTGCACTGCGTGGGCCATTATCGCAGTTTTTCAGCGGCATTTATTTAAAACCATTGGATGACGCATTTGATATGATGGATGTCACCTATCTTCGTTATCAGGACGATGTCCTTGTCTTGTGCAAGACCAAGCGCCAGCTTGATCGCTGCAAGCAGCGCATGATGAACGTGTTGCATGATAGGCGATTAAGCCTGTCGCGTAAAAAAACGCGCATAGGCCGCATCGATGTGGGATTTCACTTTTTAGGAATACACTATCCTGGGACGCAAACCCAGGATAACACCAACGTGACACAGGCGAATGATGGGAACGTTCTTCCAATCAAGTTTGCGCATTATCTAACCTCATTGGGGGGAGACAGATGCTGCAACTGACCATCAAACACCTGCGCTGGATCGCATCGTCCCGCACCCAAGGACGCTGCGGAAAGCACGCGAGCAAGTCAAACAAATGGTTGCCGATGGGCTGTCTGCCCAAAGAATCAAACGTTACCTGCATCGTTGGACGCTGTGGTGGGTAAGAACGTCAGACAGTTGGCAGTACGAAGAGCTACTTGAATGGTTTTTAAGGGTTTGTTGGGATGAAGGGCCTGCGGCATTCGCCGCCTCGCTCCTTCAGCGCATCACATACACGGCCGTCCAATGCCGAGCTCCCGGCTTATCAACCTCAGGTTTTCAC
>CAISKC010000429.1 GCA_903885895.1 uncultured Legionella sp. | reverse complement strand
TTAATTGGCGTATGGACTAGGGGCTCGTCTATATCGAGCTCATTTTCATGCATTTTTACCATATTCAATAAACCTCATGAATCACCACATTACTCCACCCTTTGAAACCGAGGAACGTTTTCTCCATTATGCATAGCGTTTTCAAAAAACATCTGCTTCGGACGCACCCAAATCTGACAATTACCAAATTTTTCACATAGATAGAGAGCTTTGTATATCACCATCTCTTCATACGTTTCACTATGACGAGCTTGTCCTATGACTTCATATAGCTTTTGAGTTTTATAGTGTCGATACCTTATCCCTAAATCAGTAGACTCATTTGCATGTAATTCTGTCATAACATATCCGTTAATTTTAATTCTATTTGTCTAATTATTGACTATTTTAACAGCTAAAATAACCTGATTACCGGGCTGATCCATTTTATCAAGCATGATTTGAAAACCAGCTTGTTCAACATACTGTCTATTTATTTCAGCAGGATTTCCACTATGGTAAAAGCGCTCTCCAAACATGCTCGATTCAATAGTGTGATTATCCATTACTTTGAGATCAGTACCTTCTGCTTTGCAGTTTGTATCCGCAAAACTAATGAGCAAAATACCGTTTGGTATGATTAGATGATTTAGTTTCTTCAATATATCTAAATGATAATCCGCATGAATATGGAATAGCGTGAACCAACAAATAATCGCATCAAATTTAATAGCCGTTGAAAAATTACAAATATCCCCGACAAAAACATGATCTTCAGGGATAATCTTTTTAGCATAGGCAATTTGCTTTGATGAAATATCAATCCCATAGACATCAAACCCTTTGGCCATAAGGTAAGCTGCAATAGGCTTACCCGAGCCGCAGCCCACATCTAAAATTTTGGCATGCGCTGGAAGGTGAGCAATTGCTTCATCAATAGAAACTTGCTCAATATACCAATCTCTTTCGGCATACCAAGTATCTGCAATATTGTCATAGCCAGCTCTGATTTTGTCGCCAAATTTTTTATTCATCATGCCAATCTATAAATTAGCTGTCGTTTTACGTCATGATACTCTGGATAATTTTCGATTAAAAGAATCAGATATCCATCAATGACGGATTTTTGTTAAAATTGCTTGACCCTATAGTTGCTATATACTTTATATTACCTGCGAACAGAGGAAAAACGATGGCCCAATGGTATGTAAAAGAACTGAGTAAGTTAACCCATGTTTCAGTGCAAACACTACATCATTATGATCGCATTGGTTTATTGAAACCATCGCTTAGGCTACCCAATGGTTATCGTTTGTACTCTGAAAAGGATTTATCAAAATTGCAGCAAATTCTTTCATTAAAGTTTTTTGGGTTTGATTTATCACAAATAAACATGCTGCTAACTAGCGACGTTGATATGGTTGACCATTTTCATGTGCAATCACAACTTTTAGATGAAAAGGCACAAACCATGCTTGAAGCCAGCAAAACTTTAAAAAATGTTATTTCCAATTGTGAGCATGGTAAGGCCATTGCATGGGAAACCATTGTTCAACTCATGGAGATTTACCACAGGACAAAACAACTTGAAAAAACTTGGGTGGGAAAAGTCTTGGATCAAGAGGAATTAAAGCAATATGCCAAATTTGAACAAGATTTAAAAACTCGTTTTAGCCCAAACGACATAGTTCAGTTTGAACAAGAAAGAGCTGATATCATTGATCAGATTGATGCCAATTTGGATAAAGATCCCATGAGTGATTTTGGTTTTAATCTCGCAAAACGTGGCATGGATTGGTCAAATAGGTTTTATGGAAAAAAATACGTCACTTTACCCATTCGGATTTGGAACAAAGGCTATAAATCTGAGTTTCTTCCTCAAATTAAAACTCATTATATCAATCCAGTTGATCAAAAATTATCACAAGAAAACGTGGCCTGGTTTGATAAAGCAATTAATCATTATTACACAACGCGCATGTTACAAGTACTTGATCAAATAGAAACTCAACCGCATAAGACCGTGCTTGAATTATGGGAAGCCTTGCTGACAGAAATGTATGGCGATGACTTATTTTTAAGGAAAGAGCTTATTCCTATCATCCTGCAAGATGAAAGATTTAGCTTAGCTGCTAAGAATTGGCTTAAACAACTATCAACGTTACAACCGGAGTAATTTATGCTTTTTGGCCTATTAAATTTGTCATTTTGGGGATACGTGCTGGCAACCATTGCATTGGCACAGATCACAATTGCTGGGGTCACCATCTACTTGCATCGCCATCAATCTCACCGAGCATTAACCCTTCATCCACTGATTAGCCATTTTTTTCGCTTCTGGCTTTGGCTCACCACGGGCATGATCACCGCTCAATTTGTGGCCATTCATAGAAAACATCATGCTAAAACAGATGTAGAAGGCGATCCGCATAGTCCCGTAATCTTTGGTATAAAAAAAGTATTATGGCAAGGCATGGAACTCTATAGCCAATCAGCCAAAGACAGCAAAATGATTGAGCAATATTCACATGGCACACCAAATGATTGGATTGAACGTCATGTTTATGCCCGTCATTCCGCCAAAGGTCGCGTAATTATGCTCTTACTCGATCTACTTTTCTTTGGTATTCCTGGTATCTCTATCTGGGCCATACAAATGCTGTGGATTCCATTTTGGGCAGCTGGGGTTGTAAACGGTGTGGGACATTTTAGCGGATACCGTAATTTTGAAACCGCAGACTCTTCACGTAATTTAATCCCTTTCGCTTTTTGGATAGGCGGCGAAGAGCTCCACAACAATCATCACAGTTTCGCGTCTTCGGCTAAATTTTCAATGAAATGGTGGGAGTTTGATATAGGTTGGAT
>CAISKC010000428.1 GCA_903885895.1 uncultured Legionella sp. | reverse complement strand
TGCCGCACCAAATAACCTGACACATATAGAATCATCGATATTTTAGCTAATTCAGAAACTTGGATACCAATAGGGCCCAACATCAACCACCGTCTACTTCCATTCACAACCCGACCAAGACCTGGGATCAGAACCAAAACCAACATGACCAAACACATAAAAAGGAAAAAGACGCTGTAACGCTCCCATACACTGCTATCAATCCGCATCACGAGCACAGCCATCACAAATCCAACAAACAAATAAATCGCTTGGCGCAACAAAAAGTGAAAGGGTTGATGATAGTATTTGGTTGAAATCATAACAGAGCTTGAAGCAACCATCATCAACCCTAGGACGACCAAGCCCAAAACAGCGACAATGAGCCAGCGGTCATATAAAACCGGTGCACCAAAAGTTGATTTGATTCGTTTTCGCCCTAGCATGATAGTTTTCCCACCAAATCAGTAAATACCTCGCCACGATGATTATAATCTCGGAACATATCAAAGCTCGCGCACGCAGGAGATAATAAAACCACGTCCCCAGACAACGCTAAATCGCGTGCAGCATCGACAGCGGCTTCAATGGTATCCACTCGCTTGACTGCCACCAAATCTGAGAGTGCTGTTTCTAGTTTATCCGCATCCTGTCCCAACAAAACCAAAGCGCGGACATGGTTCGCAACGGTATCGCGTAAAAATTTGAAATCTGCGCCTTTGCCTTGTCCACCTGCGATCAGCACTATTTTACCCTGGATAGCACCCCCAATACCAGAAATGGCGGATTGCGTTGCACCCACATTCGTTCCTTTGGAATCATTAATCCAATCTACCTTATCCAAAGTACGCACCCATTGACTTCGATGCGGCAATCCTGAAAAAGTCATCAATACTTCGCGCATCACGGGATAAGAAATACCAATTCGATGTGCCAAAGCACACGAAGCCAATGCATTGGCCCAATTATGCCGACCCTTGATATGTAAATCATTGACCGCCATGACTCGCGTTTCCCCATGTACCAGAAAGACTTCGGATTGTTCCGTCACCAAACCCCATTCTCCATCTACAGCTGAATTCAAACCAAAACTGGTAAGAGGACAGCTTGCACCAGCACTTGGTTTGGTCGATTCATCTTCGCGATTATAGACAATATAGTCCGCATTCAGGTAGACCCTTTGTTTGGCTGCAACATACGCATCCATACTATGATGACGATCCAAATGATCAGGCGTCACATTCAAAATTGTCGCCGCAGTAGGACGAAGTGACTCGGTCAAATCTAATTGAAAACTGGATAACTCTAAAACCCACACCGCATAATCATGCTCATCAGCCAATAAATCTAACACTGGCGTGCCAATATTTCCAGCAACCGCTGTTTTAAGACCAAATGCTTGTGCCATCAATCCTACTAATGTGGTGACCGTTGATTTACCATTGGTACCGGTAATCGCAATGACTTGTGTATCATGAATTTCTCGGGCCAGACATTCAATATCCCCATACACAGGAATGCCCATTGTCCTTGCTTTCACCATACAGGGTGTTTCCAAAGGGACACCAGGACTCACTATCACTGCAGTAATTTGTGCTAATTTTTCTTCAGGGAATGTTTCTAAAAACACAGAGGTATGCGGGAACTCAGCCTGGAACTCTGCTGACAAAGCCGGCGCATTACGCGTATCAAACACAGAAAATTCAATATGACGGCGTTGTAAATACCTGGCAATAGAATGTCCGGTCTTACCTAAACCTACTACTAAATAATGCTCAGGGTTCATAATTTTCTCTATCGAAGTTTTAGTGTCGCCAACCCACACAATACAAAAATCACGGTCATAATCCAAAACCGTACAATCACTTTGGGCTCCGTCCAACCTTTTAATTCAAAATGATGATGCAAAGGGGCCATACGAAATAAACGCTTACCATGAGTATATTTGAAATAACCAACTTGTAGAATCACTGAAACTGTTTCAATAACAAATAACCCTCCCATGATCATCAATACCAATTCTTGACGAATCAACAAAGCAATGGTACCTAATGCGGCACCCAAAGATAGAGAGCCCACATCACCCATAAATATTTGCGCAGGATAAGCATTGTACCAAAGGAATCCCAGACCAGCACCGACAACAGAAGCACAAAAGATGGTGATTTCACCTGTATTAGCCACAAATGGGATCCCTAAATAATGGGCATATACCCCATTGGATGCCGCATACACAAAAATACCCAATGCACCCGCTACCATCACAATAGGCATAATGGCTAATCCATCTAATCCATCAGTCAAATTC
>CAISKC010000427.1 GCA_903885895.1 uncultured Legionella sp. | reverse complement strand
GGTCCATAAAGAAGAGTTGCTAATCACTTTATGTTCATTGGGCTTTAAGGCCAAGTTCATGTTGTAAGCATGTACAGCTTGCGTGGTGCAAAACATCGTAGCAGCCAAAAATAGCTTGTGCATGTGTGATAACATTGCATCGTCCTTATGTCATGTGTATAAGTAACATTATACACCATATTTGCATAAAAATCAAGCAAGTTGAACAATGTATGTATGTTTATAAAAGTAATTTAAGGGGGTGATTTGCGAACCTTAAAATATAGAGCTAAGCTAAAATTTATATACTGATTAATTTTGGAGAGGGAGAGATGCGGAAATCGCTGATTCTATGCTTATGTACAATAGCTATTTCGGCTCAAGCTAAAGAAGACATCGCTTTATCGCAGACATCACAAATGCTTCAAGCATTGCATTTAGAATGGATGGATACGTCTATTGCACCGCAACAGGATTTTAATCAGTACGCAAATGGGGGATGGAAAGCAAATAACCCTATTCCTGCAGATCTTTCAAGTTGGGGGTCCTTTTCAGTATTACAAGAAAAGAACTTGAAAGCCACGCATGCTATGTTGCAAGATCTTGCACAAAAAAATCAGTTCAAGCCAGGTAGTGTGGAACAAAAAATAGCAGACTTCTATTTTAGTGGTATGAATGTGGAAAGCATTGATACACAAGGTATTACGCCTTTGAAAGCGGAGCTTGATCGTGTGCAAGCGATTGATTCGGTCTCAAGCTTGGAAGCAGAAATAGAGCATATGCATCATTATGGTATTGATGCTGTCTTTGCGTACGGCAGTATGCAGGATTTTAAAGATAGTAGCAAAATGATAGGAGCTTTAGGCCAGAGCGGTTTGAGCTTGCCAGATCGAGATTATTATCTCAAATCAGACGAAAAGTTTCGGAAAATTCGTAAAGCGTTTGTACGTCATATGCAGGCCATGTTTCAATTGTTAGGTGATACGCCTATTCAAGCAGCGCAAGAAGCTAAAACCGTGTTGCGGATTGAAACGCAATTAGCGCAAGGTTCCATGTCACAAGTTGCGCAACGCGATCCACTTGCTGTGTATCATATCATGACAAGTCAAGAATTGGGGCAACTCAGTCCGCATTTTGATTGGGCGCAATATTTGAAAGTCATTGGACAAGATAAGCAGGCATCTCTTAATGTTGGGATGCCAGATTTTATCCGTACTTTCGATCAAATGTTAACCACAACCTCTTTGGCCGATTGGAAAGTGTATTTACGTTGGCATTGGGTAGATGATGTGGCTGCTTATCTTTCTCAGCCATTTGTGGAAGAAGATTTCAAGATGGCTCAAATACTTTCTGGTAAGCAATCTTTACCCTCACGTTGGAAGCAAGTGGTTGGTACCGAATCATCTGTTTTAGGATTTGCGGTAGGCGAAGTCTATGTGAAGCAACATTTTTCAGCATCCGATCGGCAACAAGTCATTGATATGATTGCGCATATTCGTAAAGTTTTGCGCGGCGATTTGGCTCATTTACAATGGATGACGGAACAGACAAGGCAAGCTGCGATTAAAAAATTGGATATGATTGAAGAACGAGTTGGGTATCCTGATAAATGGTGGGATTATTCTTCATTGACGATCGATCGCGGTCCTTATATATGGAACGTGTTACGCGCGAGTGCGTTTTTAGTTAAGCGTGATATAGATAAAATTGGTAAGCCTATTGATCGGACCGAATGGGCGATGACACCACAAACTGTGAATGCTTACTACGACCCATCTATGAATAGTATTAATCTTCCAACTGGGATCCTCCAATCTCCTTATTTTGATGCTAATGCGCCATTAGCTGTTAATTATGGCGGTATTGGTGTGGTGATATGTCATGAAATTACGCATGGATTCGATGATCAAGGCGCCAAATTTGATGGGTATGGCAATTTGAATGATTGGTGGACGGCGACTGATTTGGAAAAATTTAAAGCGGCTACACAATGTATCATTGATCAGTTTTCTCAGTACAAAATTAATGGCGATGTACCCGTACAAGGACCTTTGGTGGTAGGAGAAGCCACAGCAGATTTAGGTGGCTTGATTTTGGCTTATCGTGCTTTTCATGCGGCTGAAGCGTATCATCATCAGCCTACTATTCAGGGCTTTACACCCGATCAGCAGTTCTTTTTAAGTTTTGCACATATTTGGGCAAACAATATTCGTCCAGAGTTTTCTCATAATCTGACGCTTGTGGATCCTCATCCCCCGGCTCAATATCGTGTTAATGGGACTTTGGCGAATTCTCCAGAATTCAAACGTGCTTTTTCAGTGCCTGATAATAGTCCAATGGTTAATATAAAGCCTTGCGTGATTTGGTAACATATACTGCGTACGGTCACAATCTGAATTTTTTATAAATATACAGACAAAAACTTCAGATTGTGACCTTGCGCAGTATATAGTACTATTGTGAGTATCTTGTTCAGAGAGTGAATTTTTTACGTGAAGTCTTATTTATTATTAGCCTTGTTAAGTATTGTTTCTTTCAATAGCTATGCTGAAACGACGCATATTCAACATATTATTAAAAATAAAACACCTTTTGAATTTTACTATACGGTCATTCCTGCAACGGAAATTCCTTCGGCGTTTTCTTGTAATTGTGTTGGCGTGATTGCTCCAGGAGAGCAGCATATTTGTGATTGTTTCAGTCAGTTAGAGAGCACTGAACGCCGGTATCGGCTGGAATATATGAAAAATATATCTCCAACTTTTCGTTTGAGTTCGACCTATAGCGCGGAAACAAATGTTGCGATTACTTGGGAGTTGGTGTTTGACTCTTATTGGGAGTGGTTGGGCGTGAAATCTAGTGATAGTGCGCTTGATTAAGGATATTACCTTTGTCGACTTACTCAATAGTCCGCGTTGATTATTTAGAACAGTTTGACATTTGCATGGTTTTTCCTGATAGTGGGGTAGGCGTGCCTCATCAAGGTTTATTCAAAAGTAGGTTGGGCTTTAGGCCCAACAATTGTGCGAAGCACCAACTTATCTTGATAACGTTACACTACGCGCGCATGTTGGGCCGAAGCCCAACCTACATTTTGATTGAATAAGATAGTAGATAAGTTGATAGATAGGGATATATCATGTGGAAAGGGTTGTTGCTGTGTTGTCTTGTTTTATTGTCTGCCTGCAAAGACAGTCACCCACGTTATAATGGTTATTTTGATGCTGATCTGACCTATCTTTCTAGTGATTTTTCCGGTCGATTGAGTCAGTTACAAGTCAAACGCGGGCAATCTGTTGAGAAAGATCAGTTGTTATTCAAATTAGAACAGACGAATGAACGGTTTGGCGTGCAAACCAGCGAATTGAATCAACAAAATTTATCCGCCCAAAGACAAGAAATCCTGGCACAGATTACCTATAACGACATTAATTACCGTCGTACTAGGCAAATAAGAACCCAAGATGCCGCAAGTCAAAATGATTTGGATCTGGCCACCGAACAATTGGCTATTTTAAAAAATCAGTTGGCAGCTATTGATTTTCAAATCCAAAGCAGCCAAGTTGATACCGCCGATAGAAAATGGATGGTATCGCGTAAGATGAGCACAGCGCCTGAGGATGGGAGCATTTTTGATACTTATTTTACCCAAGATGAATTTGTTCAAGGGGGGCAGCCAATCTTGGCATTAGTGACGCAACATAATATTAAAGTTATCTTTTTTGTCAATGAAGAAGCGCTCACTCATGTGCACATCCAGCAATCTGTTACTATATCAAGTGATGGCAATGCCAAACTAGCAACAGGGACTATCTCTTATATTGCCAGTGTTGCTCAATATACACCGCCTATTATTTATTCTCGCGAACAGCGCAGCAAACTAGTATTTAGAGTCGAAGCACGCATCGATAAGCCCAATTTGGATAAGATTCATTTGGGTCAACCCGTTTCTATTGAGTTCAATTCATGAGTCCGAATGCCATCGATATTCAAGGTCTTACCAAAGTATTTGATGGTAAAACGGTGGTAGATCATGTTTCGCTGGTGGTAAAGCGTGGCACAGTTTTTGGTTTTTTGGGTGCCAATGGTAGTGGCAAAACGACGATGATCCGGATGATTTGTGGGCTGCTTATTCCAACGGAAGGCTCGGGCCAATGCCTGGGTTATGATATCAAAACTCAGTCAGCTGAGATTAAACTGAAAATCGGCTATATGCCGCAAAAATTTAGTTTGTATAATGGATTAACGGTTAGTGAAAGCTTACAGTTTTTCGCAGACATTTATCAAATGGAAGAGTCCAAACAAGCTATAGAAGCGATCATTCAAGATCTTGAGCTCGAGCCTTATCGTTCGGTCAAAACGGGTGATTTATCGGGAGGATGGAAGCAACGGCTCACGCTTGCATGTTGTCTCCTACACAAACCAGATTTGCTTTTTCTTGACGAACCGACTGCAGGTGTTGACCCCAAAGCACGGAAGGATTTTTGGAGCTATTTGCACAAAGTGGCTATTCGCGATGGGACAACCGTTTTGATTACCACCCATTATATGGATGAAGCTGAAAAATGCACTGATTTGGCT
>CAISKC010000426.1 GCA_903885895.1 uncultured Legionella sp. | reverse complement strand
ATTGGTTTGTTTAATAATTTATTCAATTCATTTTTGAATTGTATTATTTTTGGTATCATTCTATTATTAATGTGCATTATAGCTATGCTCTATGTTGCCTCAATGAATGTGTTTCTAGTTATATTACTGTTTCTGGGAATTTGCATTGCTTTGACAATTACAAACTCCATTAGTGCTATATCAACTTATACCAGTAGGTATCAACAAGGACGAGTGCTTAGCGTTGCGCAAAGCCTTAGAATGCTCACCGGTGCCGTTGTCTGCAATATGGCAGCGTTAAGCTGTAATATCTCTTTTAGTATCCCATTTTTTTTGAGTATTACCTTTGCGATTCTAGCATTATTTAGTTTGCTAAAGTCTAAGAGAATTTATTTGTATATTCATCAAAAAAATAGTTCTTATAACAAGACATTCTCGGATATTAGCGCTAAAATCTAGCTGAAAATACAAGGGATGTAGCTATGAACAGCATTAAAATTTATGAACACAATCCGCGCTGGACCGAAATGTTCTTGCAAGAAAAACGTGACATAAAAGAAGTGCTATCCCCCTATTTGAAAGAAGTGCATCACATTGGCAGCACTGCCATTACAGACATGCCAGCCAAGCCAATACTGGATATTTTATTAGAAATCAACTCCATTGATGAAATAGATACCATTGAGAGAGGTCTGATAGCACAAGGTTGCAAAAAACTAAGCCGTAACGTGATCCCTCATCGTAGCTTTATTACAACCAAAACAAAACCTTATTATGCTGTTAATTACCATATTTTTGAAATGGGAGATCCTCAAATAGCACGTTATTTGCGTTTTAAAGATTATTTAAACCGCCACACAAAACAAGCAAAAGCTTATGCCTCACTCAAAAAAGAACTTGCTAAAACAGCAAATAATGACATCAATACATACGTTTTGGGTAAAAGTACCCTTGTTCGCTCTATCGATGCAGCGGCTAAATTATGTCTAGATCTACCACAAGACATTTATTGTCGAGATCAAAATAAAGGAAGTGATATCGAAAATTGGGATTCAAACAAAGTAATAAATTCCTTAGAAGCAAATTTTATAATTATGATGACACACTATATGCAATATCTAACGTCTATCAAGTTCGAACGAATTCCAGGTTATGTATTGATCGACACAGGGCTGCATGATGCAAATTTCAATATGATATTAGATACACATTTATCATCAACAAATGCAGAGCCTACGATTAAAAAAATATGTGATCATTTTAAAAAACATGACTTGCCATTTACTTGGTGGATAACACCCGGTTTTAACCCAAGTAATCTCCCAAACCTATTAGAAAAACAAGGTTTGAAAAAAATGGAAAACTTAATCGGTGTGGTAATTGATTTAAAACAAACAACCTTCCAAACAGACCTGTCTTTGAATATTAAAAAAATAAGTTCAACTGCACAATTTCAAGAACTACAAACTCAATTATCAGACAATAATGTAACATTAACTCAGTACATCAAATGGATAGCGAAACTCTATACTAAAGACGATCCCATTGAAATTTATGCTGCGTTTTCAGGCAATACATTAGTGGGTGTAGCTGAACTTGTTTTTTACGCCAATTGTGCCGGAATTTATCATTTATCATTGATTAACAGCGATAGTATCTCAACAAAGCTAGCCATAGAAAATTTTCTTCTGGAGCAAGCTAAGAAAAACAACTATCATTTGGCAATTATGCTACCACTCGAAAGTGAGTTAAAAGTATATACAGAAAGAAAATTTGTGCCTGTTTGTACCTTCCAAAAATGGTGTGAACTGCAATAATAGATGCCCATTACATATGGTCACAAGGAGACTTGCTAAATGTCAAATTTACTACAAAATGATTTCTCACATAATAATATTACTTTCACAAAAGATGAACATGCTATGTGGAAAAGATTATTTACCAAACAAATGATCAATTTGAAAGATAAGGCTTACCCAGTTTTTTTTTCTAATATGGAGAAATTTTGTTTATCTTCTGAAAAAATACCTTCTTTAAAAGAAATATCTGAAAGACTATATAGTGCATCTGGTTGGAAAGTTGTTCCAGTACAGGGACTTATAGACTTTGAACACTATTTTCACTTATTATCACAGAAAAAATTCCCTTCAACGATGTTTATTCGCACTATAAACGAAGAAAACTTAGCCAAAGACCCCGACATATTTCATGAGGTTTTTGGCCATTGTACAATGTTAATGTCTCAAGATTATGCTGATTTTATGCAGGAATATGCTCGATTTGCATTAACTGTCAAAGAATGCGATCGGCCATTGTTTGCTCGTCTAATTTGGTTTACAACAGAAACTGGTTTAATCAACACAGCAAATGGTGTGAAAATATTTGGTAGCTCGGTGATCAGCTCCTATTCTGAATCAATTTACTGTTTTGAAAAAGATGGTCCCATCATCAAACCGTTCAATATAGTTCATATATTTCAAGAACCTTACCGTGCTGATTTATTGCAAAAAGTTTACTATACCTTGGATTCCAGCAAACAAATTTTTAATGTGCTCAACAACATA
This sequence comes from uncultured Legionella sp., assembly GCA_903885895.1. Lineage (GTDB taxonomy): Bacteria > Pseudomonadota > Gammaproteobacteria > Legionellales > Legionellaceae. Next base: position 2,901 of record CAISKC010000426.1, on the reverse strand, counting down.
CCAGAACTTTATAGCGCGCTAAAAGAAGCCCGTCAATTAGGTGAGTTTCAACCTCTATTTCCAGTTGAACACAACAAATATACAAATATTGGTCACTGTATTCCATTGCAGGAAATCGCCGAGTATGTGGTTTGATAATCTTTGAAAAAGCAGTTGAAGCTGTAACGAAAAGATCTATTACGCTAAGATTCAACTGCTTTTCAGTGTTAATTAAATGAATTTATTGTAGTATTGGCAATCTCAACATCTGTATTTGCGCTACGTAAATCTAGTAAAGGGCGATTTTTTTCAAAAAACCCCTGATACTTTTTGGGATCGGCTCTTTGTACCGTACTCGTAAACTCATTTAGCTTATCTTGAGCCAATAAACGCTTTTGCTCTAATGGGTAACGTTCCGATCTAAATATATTATTACATAGGCCATGGAAAAGCTCAGTTAAAGCAAACCCTTCAAAAACAATGCTATTCACCACAGAGGTCGCTGTAAAGAAAATCTGATTATTATTTATGGTAGAATAAGCAACATAACCTCTATTACTGGAGGATAGCACAGCTAAAAGCATTGCCAACAAAAATAACATCCTATTAAGCATTGCGTAATCCGCTAACAATACATAAGTCGCAGGATTGTCTTTTAACCAATTAAAAGCGGCATCAAACATTCTTTCCGCAGTAATAAACGTAACCAAGCTATCTATTGATAAAGCCGCAACTGTAGGAAAAACAGCCAGAAATACAGCGGAAGATTTGTTGGACGTAATCATTTCAGCTGCCTCAAAAGCGAGAGTAGCGTTAACATACGCCATACACAAAGGGAAAAATAAACAGCATGACGAGAATACTGTTCGTGGCCAAGCATTGTAGTACGACGAAGGTAATTGTTTAAAACTAGCTAAGATAGGAAGGGCCATAATCTGCGCCGTAAATCTCTCGCTATCACGACTATTAAACACTTCATTAAATTCACTTAATGGTTGTAGACCCATTATCATAATAGTAGGCATTACTTTAAATGCTATATGTTGGGATAGATTTTCAAACAAAATCGAAGTTTTTTGATTATTAGAAGCGCGTTTAATCAAGATTTTGTCTATGGTATTAATCATCTTATAAAATCCAAATACATTAAAAGCATACCCTATGGGTGCGGCAAGAAATGTTTTCCAATCTACTTTATTATATTTATAAGCAGTATATAGAGGAATTACACTAGCAACACCGCTCAGAATAATACATGAGATTTCTTTAACGCCGCTGTAGCATCTAGTAGCTGGTAATAAATTTTTTTGACATGGCGATAAGGGCTTAAATTCATCTACTATTCCATGAAAAACCCATATAGCACCAGCACCATAAGCAATTAAAGTACCTCCTGCAAACACATACCCTAATCCATGATACTTTCCAGCAGCAGCCATTGCAGGAGCAAGTGAAGGGACGCCGGCCATACTGCCTAATACTGTTAATAATACTTTTATAGCACGTATTCTATAATTTTGTTCATATAGCCCATGTGCGTTAATTAATAACTCATCCCTCAAATAAGTGCTCAAGTGATCGTTCACGATTAAACTATCTCTATCGTTTTCAATAAGTGCATTCATGTATTTAAAACCCCTATTTCTTCTGCGTTCCATACAAAATCCTGGGATAAAGTTAAAGATTTTGGCGATGTCGGACAAACAGGAATACAATGCCCGCATCCAATACAAATATCTGCATTAATTTCAACAACATGGTTATATTTATTTGCTCCATCTGATGGTCTAATTGTAATAGCTTTTGGTAAACAAATAGGAATACATAGATCACATCCTATACAGTTTTTTTCATTAACGACGGGCACCTTTAATTGCAGCTCGGTCTTCTGCTCTAAGATAGGTAGTGCCTTACCTTCTAAGATTCGAATATTATTAATATTATGAGTATCCATATAATGTAATATTTTTTCATTCGTCTTAGTAAAATAGGCAGGCGCGTTGATCCCTTCCATATGTGCAGCCGTATATACTTGCACAGCACTAGCTCCTGCCATGAGCATTTTTACTACGTTTTCTGCAGTCACAACACCACCACAACCAATGACTGTAATATCTATCTGACGCTTAATTTCTGCAATATCTGTAAGCGCTATTTGAAAAATTGGAGCCCCAGACAATCCGCCTTTTCCTCCTCGAATCCCAACGATTGGCTCAGGCTCTCCCCGCTCATTTATAGAAAAATCAAATACGGGTCCATAAGTATTAATTGCAACGATAGCATCAATACCTGCTTCTTTGGCAACATTAGCCAAATCAAGAATATAGTCCGAATGACCTAATTTTAATGCGATAGGAGTGCGTAATCCGGCTTGTTTCAAAGAGGACACCACTTCCTTGATATGCAGCATATCCCTAGTGATCATCCCATGTTCATGGTTACTATGTGCACAGCTAATATTAATTTCGAAATATAACCAGCCTTGAAACAGATCTAACTCTTTGCAAACAGCCAAACAACCCGCAATATCGCGCCCTGATATAGACATAATGGTACGATTATTGGCTGCCATTCTCTCAAGATACGGCCGCCAATAATGGATATCTGCGCCAGTCCATTCCGCATTAATCATAATTGGAAATTTTTTAGAACCCGCTTGGTAAAGATGAGGAACAGGATGGCTTGGTCGTTCCAAAATTTTTCTAGTAGTGCGCGGTGCTATCCCACCAACACCCGACAACAAAAAAGGTTCGATATCTTCATGGGTCTCGATCAACGTTCCTGAGCCTACGATGAGCGGACTAGGAATTTCTTTTCCAAAAAGAGAGATCGCTAATCGCTCAAATGAAGGGGGGGATTTTTTTTCTTTCATCATATCCAATGCTTAAGAATTATATTTTTTAATAAAGAATTTAAAATCAT
>CAISKC010000425.1 GCA_903885895.1 uncultured Legionella sp. | reverse complement strand
CTGCTAAAGAAGCAGGCGACGGAATCAAAGAACGTGGTTATCAACAACAAGTCAATCAAAAACAAGCACATCTTGATTGGCTTAAATCCCCAGCCGGTACTGAAAAACCAACAACATTAAATGTGCCAACCAATATACCCTTTCCCAAGGGTGGCACAACGTCGGAACATTTAATTTACGATGGTGGCGCACCTGGCATGGAAACGGTTAATGGAATTACTCATGATAATGCTGTAAAAAATGCTGATGAACTTCAAACAAGAATAGATAATAATATTGCCAATAGAACAAAACCTGAAACAGATCGAGCCAGGGGAGCCATTAATGGTGTAGTTGATCGTATCATCGCAGACATAAAACGAAATCAACCCGATTGGTACAAAGCTCAAATTGAAAGAGATTTAGTTACAAATATTGAACAATTTGTAAGAATGATTGGCGTTCATCTTTTTGATGTTGGTCCTGAAGGCGGAGTTCGCATTTCAAATGTTTTTAGAGCTAAAGATTTAGAAAAAGCAGGACAGTTTAATTTTGCAGATGGAACCATTCAAATTTGGGGTCGGGCTTTTGCAAATGGAATTGATCAAACAACTATTCATGAACTTTGGCATCACCTTTCACAATTTGTTTCAAAAGATGCTATTGACGGAATTGAAAAAGAATTATTTGCAGCCAGGAAAAAATTTCTTGACAAAAATAACCTTGTTGAATTTGCTCAAAAAAAATTAGAAGGTTTACCAAAAGACATAAATCATTCTGCATATCATGGTGATCGTTTTTCTCCACAAGAAAATCCCTATTATGCAGAGTTGCGATTTTGGCGAAAATTTCTTGACAAGTCACCAGCATCCCTAGAAAACAACACAGCACATTTTGACGAAAAATTATGGGGTGAATTACCCATGAGTTATAAAGGTACTGATGGATACAGGCTAACAAATACTGATGAATGGTTTGCGGAAACCATGAGAGATATGACTAATGGTGAAATGAAGTACCGCAACCCAGTAATGGAAATAGGTCATAGGCTACTAAATCTATTTTGGTCAGCACTTAATAAAACTGTAGGAACAGCTCAAAGCAAAGCAATTTTTAATAATTTTATAAAACACCGTTACAGTGAAGCAAATTGGGATTGGGGTTCTTTACAATATCGAGCAAACGGTGATAACGCATTAAACATTACGGCTAATCAAGAAATAAACAAAATTGGTCCTTCGGCATTGAATCCTCCTGAAAGATTATTTACTACCGATATTCAAGCGCACCTTGCCAGTAAGGGTTACAAGATTCCCATGACGGCAGCAGAAAACCTTGCCATGATTGCAAGAGGTGTAGCCGTTGGACTTGACCAAGCAATCATTACGGCTTTTGGCAAAGATGAATTTATTAAAAATGCCGCATACCTTATGTGGCGACACGGTGGTTACCTTGCACCCGCCGTTGATTCACGTCACAACATAGCCCTTTCAATGGTTGATATGTCAGCATTTGAAACAGTGGGTAAAAGAAAATTCCTCAAAAAACCGTTACAAGATGCAGAAGGAAAACCAGTTTTAGATAACAAAGGAAACGTAGTCAAAGAAGCACCTTTCAAATACAACAAAAAAACTGAGCAAATGAAAACCAAACAAGTGTTTTATAAAGGCAAACCAGTTTGGGGTCAAGCCAATCTTTTTGCTAACGGATACTTTGAAGGCTGGCAATACATGGCTTCTACGATGATGGGAAGCACATATCTTGGACGACCACTTGCAGGAACATATTTAGACCTTGTAAATAAAGGTATGCAGGGACAAGCATTACGTGATGCGGCTGTCGGTGAAGCTCGAAAACTAATTGAAGCGATGCCAGAGGATGTTCGTGGAATTATGGCTCGTAAAGAAAATGTTGCTCTTGGTGATAATCCAAACGACCCCTATCTTTCATGGGCCAGCAAATTAGTCAACAACCTTGAGGCCGTGGCGTCCAGAGAACAACACGCCATAAGAACGGCAGAAGAAACTATTAGATCAGAAAAACCACCCGTTATTGGATATGCAGTAAATAAACCATTATTGCGGGATATTGCTGACGGAAACCTTGTTCCCGACATAAATTCTTTTAGGAAAAAATATTCCATTTTAAATGAAGATGGAAATTTAGATGAAACCGCCATGCCGCTCAAAGTCACCTCTCGACTTCCACAGGCAATTGGTGGGTCGCAATTTATCAACCAATTATCAGCATACGGACATGGCAAAGTTTTAGGTCCAATGGTCAATTACCTAAGTCGCCAACCTACTTACATCGCAGAGTTTATGGCAGAACGCAAACTTCTTGAAAGCCGAGTCAAAGAAGGAATTTTGAACGCCGATCAAGCTGACGTAATTGCTGAAACAAACGCAACACAAAACATGGTTCGATACATTCACAACCCTGACGACAAAACTAAATTTGAAGAAATGATGCGAATTGCCTCACCGTTCTATTTTGCTCAAAACCAGGCATGGCGACGTATGGGCCGACTTTTTGCTGATAACCCTGGGGCTTTTATGCAGTACGCAGCGACCATGTACGGGGTTCAACAGGTAGCACAACAATACAAAGATAAAACCGGAATGGCTACTTTTCTTATTCCAGGTTTAAGTTTGTGGGGTGTTCCGTTTATGGGGTCAACATCCTCATTACAAACTATGGACCCATCTGCACAACAACTAGACCCTACTGGCGCACTTAATCCGTTACAAACTATTCGAGAAATGGCTGGGCCACACATGGGTCCAGTTGTATCTATACCGCTCGAAGCATTTACCGCTCTGATTCCAGCTCTAAAAGAAAATAAAGTAACGGGTACAGCAATAGACACAACTCTTGGTCCGATTGCTTCACAACAAACTTGGGGACAAAATCTATATCAAGCCTTGATTCCCAACAGCATTCTTAGAAACCTTGTTGTAGGTATTAGGGGTTTTGCATCTTCTAATAATGGATCGGACTTTACGCTCGATTCTTACAACAACGCTAAACTTGAAGCCTTTATTTACACGGCTACGGAAATGTCTCGCACCGAATGGAACCGTTTATCTAAAATCAAATACAGCAACGATCCAAAACTAGATAATTACAAAAGAGCAGCAGAATTTGCGGCTTGGAATTCTAAAACTTTTGGGGCTACAGAAAATAGTTGGCAACAACAACAATTTCTTGATGCTGCTAATAAAAAAGCAGGATTGATTTGGGCTGCCAAATTAGCCATTGGATTGATTTCACCAATTGCAATTTCAACTGGAGCAGCAGAACAAAAACTTAGAGATCAATTTACAAATTATATTGCTGATAAAAAATACAAAGGTAATTTTGCTGATGCAATTTCAGCCTATGAGCGTGACCACCCATATGCCACGCTTGAAACTATTTCTAAATCTAAAAGCGTATCGGGTGCGCGCATTCCAATTAATCAACAAGCAGGTGATTTTATGCAGAGCAACTCCGACATAATCAACCGATATCCATTGGCAGCTTGGGCGTACGGTCCAAACCTTAGTAAAGACCCTACATTTTCTGAACCAACCAATATGGCAATGATGGCAAGCGGTATTCGAGAACGATTGACACCTGATGATTTTTATAAATCATTTCTTACAGCAACAGGAAATGCTTATTATTACGGACACTTAAAACCTCTTTACGAAGCACACAAGGGTGAGTCGGGTTGGTATAAATGGAAAACAGCCCAAATGAACCTTTATGGTGGAAATTACAATACGGTATGGATGCAAAACTACAATGAACAAAAAACCATAACTACTTCTCAACAAGCTGTAAAACAACTTCGAGATATGATTCAACTTCCTCAATACAAAGATTTGCCTGTTACTAAAGATTATAAAGAATTGTTAAATTACGTTGATACACGCCTTGCTACTTATTTGGCAGATGCAAAACAAGGAAAATATACTTATCAAGAAGTAAAAGATTGGTGGCAATCTGGACTTGACGAGTATCGAAAAAATCACCCCGAAGCCGGACCCGGCATTGACGCTGTATTCTATAACTTAGGATAAAAATATGACCGACACTATGACACCACCGCCTGAAACAACACCACCGATGCCGGAAGGTGCTGCTCCGATGCCGGAAGCAGCCCCAGTTATGGAGACTCCTGGTGCCACTCCACCATCGGTAGCAGATACCCCCATGACCCCTCCTGGTGCCGAAGCCCCTGATGCTGAAGCCCCCGAAGGTGGCGCATCTGACGAGGGCGATGAGGGCATGGCCCCACCACCCGAAGATGGAACCCCAACCTTCCCAGGCCAGAAACTTAAACACACCGGAGAAGAAGGCAAAATTGAGAAGATTGCTGATGATTACGTCATCCCTCTCTCAGACGAAGCTATGGGCGAATGGGCTAAAGCCAAAGACGAAAAAGGATTCAAAGCCTATGCCGAGCAAGTCGCTTGTGGTCTTTACCCAACCTTTGCCCCACAGATTCAAATGGGACTTCCAACAAGAGTCCTGCTTGACCCTTACATCCAAGTAGCACAGCAAACCCTTGGCGAGATGATGGATGAACCCAACTGGTCAGATCCCAAATGGAACCAAGCCCTACAAGGTGGAACGGACCCCAAGACTGGCCGACCAGTACCAATGCAGTTAGACGAATGGAGAAAGTTTCTGATGAGCCACTTAGGACACGGGTTCCATAAGACCCAAGCAGCCAATGACCACATAAACAATTTTGTCAAAGATTTACATCGAGAGTTTGGTAATCCAGGACAGGCGGGAATGTAATGGGTTTTGGCGACACTCCCGGTAGCGGTAGCAGCGGTAGCACTACATATAGTTTTGGTGCTTTTCCTATATTGAATAAAGGAAAATCTCTTGCCGCTAATGACGTTGGTACGGTTTTATCTAATCTCATATCAGTATATGGTGCTTCCGTTGCCAGACAACTTGCTTCGCAAATTAGTGGAAATAGTTATAACGCAAACTCAACGGCATGGCAAAGCGATCTAAAAAATTATTTAACTAACTATGGTGGCGGAAAAGGCGGTATTTTTGCTTATCAACCTCCAACTTCGAGCGGCCCAGGCGGTAGTCCAGCAGCCGATGCAGCAGCAGCAGCAAGAGATGCGGCAGCCCAGGCGAGAGTCGACAGAATCAACGCCCTTCAAGACAATTCTTACGCTACGCTTCAACAGCAATTATCAGTATGGGGATTAGATTCTTTGGCCCCTTGGGTTCACGACCAGGTATTTTCAAGCGACAACAATATCAATACTGCCATTATTCAAAACATCCGAAACACGGCTGAATATAAAGCTCGATTCTCAGGCATGGACAAACTCAAACAAAATCAACCAGGTGCTACAGAAACCACCTATATGCAACTTGAGGACAGTATCCGACAAACCCTTAATGGTGTAAATATGCCCCCAGGTTGGCTTACTCAGCAACAAGTAGGAACACTTATTGGTAACGGAATGTACGGAGCAAACCTTAATGATCGAATCAACAAAGGTCTGGACGTTATTCAAAACGCATCGGATCAGACCAAACAAATGCTTAATGAATACTATGGAGTAGACACTGGAAACCTGTTGGGCTATGTCCTTGACCCCAACAACAACAATTATCAACAGCAAATCCAAGCATCACAAGCGGGTGGGGCAGCCCTTCAAGCGGGATTCCAGGGTGAGACTAAGGCTATGTCTGAAATGCTTGCTAGTTCCATGCCAGCGTCCACTACAAGCCCTCAAGAGTTTACAGCAGGGTTTTCTAAGGCAGCGATGTTACAGCCCCTTGAGCAGACAATGGCGGGCCAACGAGGGCAAGCCACGGCATCTTCTGACCAACTCGCAGTCAACTCCTTTGCTCAACTTGGAGATATGTTCAACACCGACCAAGGCCAAGTAGCATCAACAATCAAATTAGCGGAGCAGGCTAGAGTTGCGGGTCTATCCGGTGGTGGTGGCTACGTTCAGGATGCTGGTGGCGGAGTGGGGGTCGGAAGAACCTCAACCGAAGGCACAGGCAAGTAATATCTGATACACTATTGGCTAGTGGAGCTTTGGCCGGTGGACACCGTGAG
>CAISKC010000424.1 GCA_903885895.1 uncultured Legionella sp. | reverse complement strand
TCTGGAAGTATAAAAAGAGTATCTGTTGCAGTTGTTGTGAACGATAAAGAAGAAACTGATAAAAAAGGTAAGATCACCACCAGACCACTTACCGATGATGAAAAAAAGCAAATAGCTGAATTAACAAAACAAGCTATGGGATATAGTGAAGAGCGTGGAGACACCTTAAGCGTTGTTAATACAGCATTCTTGAAGCCAAAAGAGGTTGAATTACCAAGTATTCCGATGTGGAAAGATCCGGAATATATAGAACCAGCTAAAGATGCAGGAAAACTTCTACTAGGTCTGATGGGATTATTCATCCTCTATAGAAAATTGCTAAAGCCGATGGTAATCAAGTTGACAGGCCCCGAATTTTTAACGGGTGAAGCTCAAGCTGCATTAGAGATGGCTGGAGGGGGAGCATTACCAATGAATACCCAAGGTCAAATAGGAATGAATCCAGCGCCGACAGCATTGATTGATAATCGACCTGAATTACAACTCATGGCTCCCAAGGGATATGAAAGAGATTTAGAGGCGGCACGTAAGTTCGCTAAAGAAAATCCTAAAATGGTTGCTGACGTTGTTACTACCTGGGTAAGTGGCAATGGCTGAGACATCGGGGGTCATGCGGGCGGCAATTTTTATGTTGGCACTTGGCCAAGATGAAGCGGCAGAAGTCATGCGTCATTTGGGACCTAGAGAAGTTCAAAAGCTTGGCGCAGCGATGGCGACATTGACTAGTGTTGACCATGAAGAGGTTGAAAGTGCTTTAGCAGAATTTGTATTATTAACCGGTTCTAAATCTGCTTTTGGAGCAGATTCATATGAGTATATTAGATCGGTTTTGACCAAAGCATTGGGAGACGATGTTGCAATTGGACTGTTAGACCGGATATCACAAAATAAAGATGCGAATGGTATTGAGAGTTTGAAGTGGATGGATGCAAAAATTGTTGGTGATTTGTTACACAATGAACATCCCCAAATTATTGCAACTATTTTAGTTCACTTAGAACCAGATCAGGCATCTGAAATCTTGGCAGTGTTGGATGACAACACGCGGCAAGATGTCATGCTCCGAATAGCGACATTAGATAGTGTGAAGCCAATGGCACTTAAAGAACTTAATGACGTTCTGACTAAACTTCTTTTATCTGGTGATGAAAGTTTAAATAAGAAACAAATCGGAGGAGTTCGCGCAGCAGCTGAAATCATGAACTACATGAGTGGTGAAGTGGAAATGATGGTCATGGATAGCATTAAGACTTATGACGAAGAAATGGCTCAGGCCATTACGGATGAAATGTTTACTTTTGATGATATTTTATCAATTGATGATAAAGGTATACAAACAATACTAAAGGATGTAGAGCAAGATCATTTAGTTATTGCTCTTAAGGGATCATCCGATGAAATGAAAAATAAATTCCTGAACAATATGTCGACTAGAACTGCTGAATTAATCAAAGAAGAGATGGAAACTCGTGGACCGGTCAAATTGTCGGATGTTGAGCAAATGCAGAAAAAGATTTTACAAGTTGCGCGTAGATTAGCAGAAGAGGGTCAAATTGAATTAGGTGGCAAAGGACAAGATGAATATGTCTAATACATCATCGGCAGATACATCTAGCTCAAGTGTTAAATCCGAGATGTATTCAGAGCAAGGGAATAGGCATCATGAAGAGCCAAAAAAACTTTCTGAAATCAATTTTGCGCCTGAAAAGATAAAGAAAATACTAGAAAATTCATTTCGAGAAGGTTATGACCGAGGTTTAAAAGAAGGTTACGCTGCCGGAATGGAACTTTCTAAACAAGAATTGGCTGTTGATAAGTCACGGATTAAACAAATATCACAATCATTTAAAGATTCACTTGATCGAAAAAATGAAACAATTTGTGAAGATGTTTTAGAGCTTTCTTTAGATATTGCAAAAGTTATCTTGAAAACTGAACTCAAGATTAATGAGCAGGCATTACTAGAGATCATCAAACAGGCAATAGATCTATTGCCAAATTTGAAGCCTCCCCTGCAAATTATTTTAAATCCGCATGATGCTGTAATTATTAAAAAACATATGACAGAAGACTTAAAAGAGCAAGGTTGGATTATTGTTGAAAATCCTCAAATAGATAAAGGAGGGTGTCTTTTAGAGACGGATTCTAATAGTATTGACATCACTTTGTCGACACGTTGGAAAATACTCAATGAGTTTCTAGGTAAAGATTCTGGAGGTGTATTAACTCAAGGGGAGAGCGGGTTATGAATGGCCCCGTGAGTCCTAGGATGAGAGATGAATTAGGGGAGCCTTCAGCTAATGAATTTGATCACTCCTGGGAAAATTATTTACATAATTGTCGTCAAACGCTTAAAAAGATAGAAGTCATTGAGGTGGCTGGAAAAATTAATAAAATGACTGGTTTGGTCATGGAAGTCACTGGGATATATTTACCTATTGGGAGTATCTGTAGTGTTTTGTTACGTGATGGAGAGTCCGTTGATGCAGAGGTTGTTGGATTTAAAAATGATTGCTTATATCTGATGCCATTAGCAAGCGTTGAAGGTGTAGGTCCGGCAACTAAAATTCTACCCAAAAAAGTATTTAATAAAGATATTAATCTGCATGTAGAAAATGCTTTAACTACGGAATCCTTAATCGGCCTAAGTCAATTACCAGTAGGTGACGAATTATTAGGTCGCGTATTAGATGCAACCGGTAAGCCTTTAGATAATTTGGGTCCACTTAGAGCCAAGCATTTTAGTACGCTAACTGCAACTCCAATTAACCCTCTTAATAGAGCGCCAATTGATCACATTTTAGATGTTGGTATTCGAGCGATTAATTCAATGCTAACAGTTGGACGTGGTCAGAGGATGGGTTTATTTGCAGGATCTGGTGTTGGTAAAAGTGTTCTTTTGGGGATGATGGCTCGATATACCACTGCTGATGTCATTGTGGTTGGGCTCATTGGCGAGCGTGGCAGAGAGGTCAAGGAGTTTATAGAAAATATCCTGGGTAAAGAAGGTATTGCTAGATCTGTTGTTGTTGCTGCGCCTGCTGATGTTTCACCACTAATGCGCTTACAAGGGGCTAGCTATTCTTGTGCTATAGCCGAACATTTTCGCGCACAAGGTAAACATGTATTGTTGATTATGGATTCATTAACTAGGTATGCAATGGCGCAACGTGAAATTGCATTAGCAATTGGTGAGCCTCCAGCTACTAAAGGATATCCGCCTTCAGTTTTTGCAAAGCTACCTATTTTAGTAGAGCGTGCGGGTAATAGTGATGTAGGTGGAGGATCCATTACCGCTTTTTATACAGTTCTGACTGAAGGTGATGATCAGCAGGACCCAATTGCAGATGCTGCACGTGCAATTTTAGATGGACATATAGTTCTCAATAGAAACTTAGCAGAAGCTGGACATTACCCTGCGATTGATATTGAACAGTCAATTAGTCGAGTAATGACGAGCATTGTTGATGATAAACATCAAAAATTAGCGAGAAAGCTTAAGCAACTGAATTCTAGGTACGCTAGGAATAGTGACTTAATTAATGTAGGGGCGTATGTCGCGGGTAGAGATGAAGTTTTAGATGAAGCGATTGCTAAAAGACAAAATATAGAAAATTTTTTACAACAGGACCAAGGTGAAAAATCTTCTTTAGAAATAAGCATTCAGCAATTAACCAATTTACTGACTTAATTCGATTAGTTAAGGTATAGACTATGGAAAATTCCAGAAAAAACTTAAATCTACTTTTAGAATTGGCTGTACGAGATTTATCTCAAGCTGAAAATCGCTTAGCAGCAGCCAATCATCAAATGAATGAATCACGAAAACAACAAGGGCTCCTAGAGCAGTATCGAGAGGATTATATGTCGCGTCATCAAACAACTCTTAACTCGGGAATGAGTGGCTGGGATTTAAATAATTACAACACTTTTATATCCAATCTTGACCAAGCAATTGTTAAACACGAGCGTGTCATGAATGAATTTTCGCAGACGATTGAGCGCTATACAAAAGCATGGCAAGAATGTCAAAAAAAGAAACGTTCTTATGAGGTATTAATTGATCGCGACCGAATAGCCCAATATAAAGTTGAATCCAGAATAGAGCAAAAGTTAATGGATGAATTTTCAAGTAACCAACGCCGCTTCTTACAATCTCACGCGGAGAGCATATGATACAGTCGACCATTAATACGGCGCCTACTTTATTAAGTGCAGTAGAAGGAGATACTTCTTCTACTAATTCAAATATAGTAGATGTCCAAGGAAATTCACCATTTCAGAATGTTTTAACACAGCAACTAGAGTTTGCTGGAAAAGTTTCTAGTAAAACATCAACGCAAGACAGTCGAGAAAAAATCACAGATTTACCCAATGTCAAAGATGATGCTATTACTTTATCAAGTACAAGTCTTGATCCTAGTATTGCGGCGGCATTTTCTGCTTGGGTAAATCAAGTGAATCAGAATAGTTCGTCAAGTCCAAGCAGTCCAGTAGGTCAAAGTAATTTAGTCGATCAAAGTAACTCAGTATCCCAAAGCAACTTAGTACCCCAAAGCAACTTAGTACCCCAAATTGATATGAGCAGGTCAATGAATATGTCGAGTTTACAATTGGCTCAGTCAAATTTTTCAATTGATGAAAAATCATTAGGTACAGAAGTTATGGGTAGGAGTTCCTTAGTTAAAAATAGTCATTTGGTATCAGATGCTGTTGCTAAGGGTGGGGGCGTCATCAGTCCAACTATTTTTAATGATGCCATTCCTCCTCAAGCTGGAATTAGCTCATTCTTATCTAAGGGGGAAGATACACGCTTAGGAGTAAAAACCACTCCAGTAGTATTGAGTTCTGATGCTATTGCCAATAATTCGACAAGTCAAGGACCTACAGATTCTCAAATAAACTTGGCACAACCAGATTTAATAGATAAAAGTTCTAACTCAGTAACATTTCAAAGTTTACAATCACTCCCTTTAAATGATAGGGCAGATCCTTTAGCCCAATTTGGGAATGTATTAAATCAAGTCGCAATTGATGGTAGTGTTAAAAAAGATGTCATTGAAAATAGAGCGATGAACTTGTCGACTACTTTTGTTAGTCCTAATCAAAATTTAGCTTTAAATACTGATGTGAAGAATAATAAAAGCTTCAATACTATTAACACTAACAATATTTCTGGATCGGGATGTCGAACACCTCGCCGGTGGTCGGGGTGAACTGCAGAAGTTCGAACAAGGCGTTCCGCCAGACCACCTTGCCGGGAGCGGTGGCCACGTCGACCCCCACGGTG
>CAISKC010000423.1 GCA_903885895.1 uncultured Legionella sp. | reverse complement strand
GTAAAATATGCTAAATATTTCAAAATAATCAATTGTATGAAAAAACCTTCAACCGGGCGCTATTTAGCGACAGCGACTAACTTGTCGGTATCGCGAAATTGCGTGTATTTTTGGGGATAAAAATTTTCTCAATATTAGGTTTTTCTGACTGTATCAAATCAACGACAAATCATTTGCCTGTGGATATTATGTCTGCTTAACAAGCATCACACTTCCGTTTAAATATCGCACCATCTACCTAAGATTGAATCTCAACATGGATGCATAACCTGACGATTCTGTCGTTCTATCAGATTTCATGCGTGAGCGACCCATCTGCCAGTACTTTTTCAAATGCCCGATGATTGGCTCAATCCCTGCCCTTCTATTCACCAATAGCCTTAGCTGCTCTATGCTAATAGGATTATCAGGTGGATCCTTTAGCTTCATTACAGGCCTTTTATGTATTTCAAAAACAACAATGTAAAGTTGCATGTAATTAGCAACAGCAAGTCAACACCCTCGTGCTCGGATTAGTCTAGCTACATCAAACGGCTCTATGGGTGTCCCGTAGAAATAGATCGGCTATTTGCACTGCGTTCAAGAGCTTCATTTATACATTCTCCTGATGGGCGCATACTTGGCGTATTGTGGCGCATTGCATTTACAACATGATATAAAGGAGAACTGTGTTCTAATTGCAAATCATCCAGTAAAACAATGCCCAACGCATATATATCGCTTGCTTCAGAAAATAAATTTTTATAATTAGATTTAAGCGTATTACAGTAAGTCGGCAAATCAACTTCCATGTTGGCAAGTTGCCTCTCCCATCCATCTGGGGTCTTAAAAAGCTCAGGAGCCATATATCCTGGAGTCCCGTTCCCCATCGAGCTCGGATTTGCTATATCAAAGGCCTCATCCCAATCTATAAACACAACATCAAAATTCAATCCTTCTGCGCGGTTTATTTTTACACAAATATTTGCTGCTTTAATATCAGTATGCACTATCCCTTTTTCATTAACCTGAACTAAATATTGCTTTAAAATTTCTCGGGCAAGTAATTCTATTTCGATTGATGAGAACTCATCTCTATGGGTTAACATAAATTCGACGAGATTTTCACCAGAGTCTCGTGTGATATCAATTCTCTTTGTTTGAAGATTCGGAAGAAAAAATGTTCGTCTAAAAATAGGAGGTCCCACATAAAGTTGCGGGGCGTATTGTTCTGCATGGTTAAGCAAAGATACACCCTCCCCTACAAATGAGGAGTGGCTTTTTAAGTAAGAAACATTACCTTCAATATCTACTGCGTATTTGACGGTTTTCTTGAACAAACCAAGATTAATAACATTAAGAACATAATCAGGTTTCCCTAATGCCCGCGCCCACACTGCTCTATATGCTACAATGGATTCATCCTCGGAGTCCTCGTCCTCATCTATTTCACAATAACTTCCAAAATTATCGGGCAATTTTTTAGGTAAATCATCTTTGTTTTGATGAAAGTAGATTTTACCATTAACCCTTGTTGTAGAATGTGTCCCAGGATCATCTAAAAAAGTTGTTGTTATTGGTATATAACGTGCCTCACCATCCATTCCAGAAGG
>CAISKC010000422.1 GCA_903885895.1 uncultured Legionella sp. | reverse complement strand
GCGAGAAAAGGAAAGCACGTGACAAAACCTTGATCGCGCTATGCTACATCAAGGCTTGCTGTTCCACTCTAGCCGACTCTCGTGTATAATGTGGAGCTTTTACGATTTATTACTCTGGAGTACAGAATGGCTATAGAATCAACTTTATCGATTATCAAACCCGATGCAGTAGCAAAGAATGTCATTGGTCAAATTTATTCACGTTTTGAAAAGGCTGGTTTGTCTATTGTTGCAGCAAAAATGCGTCAATTAAGTCGCGCTGATGCGGAAGGATTTTATGCGGTTCATAAAGATCGTCCTTTTTTTACGGATTTGGTTAACTTTATGATTTCTGGACCCGTCATGATCCAAGTGTTACGTGGTGAGAATGCCGTGGCTAAGCACCGTGATATTATGGGTGCAACAGATCCAAAACAAGCTGCTGCGGGCACGATTCGTGCTGATTTTGCGGATAGTATCGATGCTAATGCAGTACATGGTTCAGATAGTAGCGACAATGCACAACAAGAAATTGCTTATTTCTTTGAGTCTAATGAAGTGATGGGATAAGACACATCATGTCGGTAGAATCCATTGCAGAGAAAACCAATCTCTTGAATTTTAATGAGGCGCAGTTGCGTGATTATTTTAGTGCGATAGGTGAGCAGCCTTATCGTGCGCGTCAAGTATTGCAATGGATTCATCAATTTGGTCAAACAGATTTTAGTCAAATGTCTAATTTGGGCAAAGCATTGCGCAGTAAATTGAGTGAATTGGCTGAGATTCGTTTGCCAGAGATTGTGACAACTCAAATCTCCCATGATGGAACACATAAATGGTTATTAAAGCTTGCGTGCGGCAATTGCATTGAAACGGTGTTTATTCCGGAAAAAACGCGAGGGACGCTTTGTGTGTCGTCACAAGTTGGTTGTGGGTTGAATTGTAGTTTTTGCTCTACTGCCAAACAAGGATTCAACCGTAATCTTTCTACCGCAGAAATCATTGGTCAAGTATGGGTTGCTGTCCGGACGCTATCGCAACGGCAGGGTGAGCATGATAAGCGCGTTACCAATGTGGTGATGATGGGTATGGGAGAGCCTTTGCTCAATTTTGATCCCGTTGTCAGCGCGATGGATATCATGCTGGATGATTTTGCTTA
This sequence comes from uncultured Legionella sp., assembly GCA_903885895.1. Taxonomy (GTDB): domain Bacteria; phylum Pseudomonadota; class Gammaproteobacteria; order Legionellales; family Legionellaceae. The sequence continues at coordinate 4,824 of CAISKC010000422.1, read as the reverse complement.
TGGTTTGGCAAAACGTCGAGTGACGTTGAGCACTTCTGGTGTGATTCCTGAGATGTTGAGGCTGCATGAGCGTAGTCCGGTGGCTTTGGCTGTGTCGTTGCATGCACCGACAGATGCGCTGCGTGATATCTTGGTACCGATCAATAAAAAATACCCGTTGGCACAATTGATGGCAGTATGTCGTGATTATTTTAAAGATGAACCACGGCGTGTGGTGACGTTTGAGTATGTCATGCTGAAAGGTGTGAATGATCAGATAGAGCATGCTAAAGCTTTAGCTAAATTATTGAGTGATGTACCTTGTAAAGTTAATTTGATCCCGTTTAATCCATTTCCAATGACCGAATATGAATGCTCCGATCAAACCACTATTTTGGCGTTTCGTGATTATTTAACCAATAAAGGCATCAATACCATGACTCGTAAGACGCGGGGCGATGATATTGATGCGGCATGTGGGCAATTGGCTGGCACCGTCAAAGATCGAACGAGTCGGGCACGTCGTTGGCAAAAAATGCATTTTGTTCCTTTAGCAGCGAGTTGAAACCTTATGACTGATTCCAAAGAAAAAGTAGTCGTTATTATTCCAACTTACAATGAAGCATTGGTGATTACAGAAACTATCCATCAAGTATTTGCTGCAACACAAGATTTACCAGGGTTTAGTCTGGAGATCTTAATTTTTGATAGTGCATCTACCGATGACACGCAATCGATTGTACAAGGTTTAATGCCGCAATATGCAGGGAAATTGCATTTGCAGGTAGAGCCTTATAAAACAGGGCTGGGTTCGGCTTATGCGCAAGCGATGAAACATGCTTTGGAGGCATTTAAAGCAGATGTCGTGGTGGAGTTTGACGCAGATTTATCCCATCAACCGCAATATTTGGCACCGATGTTAGCATTATTAAAAACCTGTGATGTGGTTATAGGTAGCCGTTATTTGGCTGGAGGAAGTATTCCTGCTAACTGGGGCTTACAACGTAAATGTCTTTCGGTATTAGGCAATCAAGTTGCCCGGATGGCTTTGACGCGACGTTATTATGATTTTACCAGTGGTTTCCGTGCTACGCGCCGAGCTGCGTTGCTTTCAACGCTGCCAGACAGATTTTACTCAGATCATTATGCTTATAAATTGCATTTGTTATGGATGTTACATAAAAGCAAAGCACATATTCTTGAGTTTCCTATTCAATTTATTGATAGAGAAAAAGGTGTGAGTAAACTACCCGCTAATAGCATTAAAGACGCTTTGAGAGTGATCGCGAAATTACGCTATGTGGAAGCAAAGCGGTTTTTGCGAGATCGCATTCAATCTTAAATAAATTTCGAGTTGCAACCGTGTTAGCAGGTTGAGGAATCTAGATTGTGCCGGGACTATAGCATCCGCACAATCTGATAATAATACGGGGTAATTTTGGCTCCGAGATGTGGGTTTTCTCCCCAAACCATTTTGATGGATTCCAATGGCTGTGTGGCCGATCGGATTGATTCATATTCTAGTTTCTCTTTTTCTTTGCTAATCAGCATGACGGTTTTTCCATGCAAATCATCGGTATCCCATAATTCAAACATGAGCCCATTAAAGCCACAGTCTGCTGCGTGATGTACCGAAAAGGGTTGTAAACTAGGATGAGCTTGTTTTTGTTTGGCTTGATAGAAAATGAGCTCACTTTCAATGCGATAGGTGTCTAATGGTAACAATACGGGTTGTGAGCGGCTGGTCTCAGCAATTTGATATAAATCCCTCGTAAGTTTTTGCCATGAAATCGAAATCACCGGACTAAAAACTTGCTGATTGAAAAATAAGGGGCGGCCATAAGTGAGACAGATTAGGAGCAGCACGTATGCAACAATGAGCACAGATGCGGTTCTGAGCCATTGTTGCAGGATGGTCGTCCGTTGCTGCATGCAAGACGCTAACCAAGGTAATAGGGCTAACAGGCAAGGACCAATCCAATCCAATTTGATCGCTCGAAAGCAGCTGAAGAGCGCGAAAACCAGTAAAGGAAGCAGAAGGAATACTTGTAAAAACCGTTTGGTTTTTAGTGCCAATTGCACAGATTGGCCCGGTTTGTATAATGTTGCTAAGCCCATGATACCAACTGGGGTTAAAAACAAGATCAAGATCCCTAATAAATAATGCAAAGAAAATCGAAAGCTTCCTTGTAAACGTCGAGTGCTTTGAAAGGTAAAAGACATCCAATGATGCGTCGCATTCCAATAGATGACAGGCGAGAATATCAGCACGATGAGTAAAGCGGCATAGTAAGGTTCTTTACGTTGTAACCATCTTCTTTGTTCACGATTGGCGAGTAAGAAAAGACCGGTTGTCATGACCAAGAGTGCGATAGAGTATTTGGCTAATAATCCCAAACCGATGCTGATACCCACGCTATACCATGCACGTGGTTCATTCAGACATAAAGCGCGGTACAGATAATACAACGCTGCGGCCCAAGCCGCTAATAACGGCATATCTGGGGTGATGATACAGGAGTTTAAGAAAAAAAAGGGGAGTATGGAAAGTAACAAGAGTACGTATTGTCCAGACTTGGCTTGAATCAGCTCGGTCCACTGATACATAAAATAAGCAGTGACGCCCCAACAAACGAGGGCTGGGCCTCGAACAGCAAATTCATTGAGCCCAAATATGGCAGTAGATAATTTGATTAGGACGGCTACCAATGGAGGATGATCTAGATAACCGAAATCCATATGTGTCGCATAATTCCAATAATACGCTTCTTCAGTGAGGAGATCATGATTACCCAAAAAAAATAAGCGGATAGTCAGTGATAGCCAGATGATCACCAATACTGGAGAAAACGCGGTGCGTTGCGCGATAGTGAGCATGGGGAGTTTGTCAGTATTTGAAGCGATGGGCGTATTATATTCTTTTGTAGTGGTAAAGTGTATTAAAACAACATTATAATCTGAATGTTTGGCTTGAGGGATGATGAGGCATATATGAAATATTGGTTAATGAAATCGGAACCTTCCTGTTTTAGTCTGGATGATCTGTATAAAGCACCTAGACAAACCACGTGTTGGGATGGTGTCCGTAATTATCAAGCGCGTAATTTTATGCGGGATGATATGCAACGCGGAGATCAGGTCTTTTTTTATCATTCGAATTGTCAGCCGCCGGGTATTGTTGGGATTGCAGAAATTGTACGCCCCGCGTACCCAGATTTTACTGCATGGGACCCAGAGTCAGAGCATCCGGATCCAAAAAGCACTGCGGAGAACCCGCGATGGTGTATGGTGGATATTCAATTTCGTGAGAAATTTTCACATATGCTCGCATTAGATGACCTGAAACATCATCCAGAGCTTAGTAAGATGCCCTTATTACGTAAAGGGAATCGTTTATCGGTATTGCCGGTGAGCCATGAGGAATGGTGTTTTATTTGTGAATTGGCTAGGGGATGACGTGGGGATTGCCATCCTGATAAAACTGTGTGCAAAAAATGCTATTTGATCAGGATATTTCCTTGTGGAGAAGGTGTATCGCTTGCTAGTTCGTGCCCGGTTTTTCGCCTGCTTTTCGAATTAAGGCAACAATTTGAGCTTTATTTTCTTCTAATCCTAAGCATGTATTGGGATTGATACTAAACCGAATTTTATAGTGTCTTGATATATCGAATACATACCGTTGTGTAATGGATTGTGATATTTCTGCAGAATTAATCATAAATGTCCAGAGTCAGATGTCCCATAAAGTCGAGTCACAATCATCATTGATTAAAAGAGTTTTTTTTGATATTTTAGTTCATTTTATTTGTTAATAGGTAATTTATTATGTCTTTGTTGGATTTTCTAAAAAATAATTTTAAAAACAATTTGGCCGCCATAAATATGGAATCTTTATTTTATCATCCTGCCGCTGCACAGTTGGTGATGTTTCTAACAAAAAATGTGTTTTTTCATTTGGAAAATAATGCGAATGGTCTTATTGACCCTCAAAATACTATTCCGCTGGAGAGCCCTATTCCGGTTTTCGTCAATAAACGCTGTAGAAAACTTGCTCTTAATCAATTTGACGGGTTTACAACCGACGAAATTTTGCAAGCAACAACGCTGATCCAAGCTGTTAATGAGTTGCCTGCAGTACCTGAAAAATTGCGTATTCAATCTATCATCATCAGTCCTACTAGTGATCGGGCAATTTCTTTTTATAGTACTAAAGCAAACTCTCAAGCGTTACTGATTAGCCCAGACGCACTGCAATTACCCATAGATAGTTTGCGTTTTTTAGTCTTGAAATCAATTTCTAGTTCCATGTTGCATTTCGATACACTTTCCTTGACCCGCACAGAAGAAATCGCGGTAGCTTTGATGGTAAGCATGGTTTTTGGTATGTTATATAATAATCTTGCAGCGACATTTGTTTTTGATTTAGCAAAACAAAATCAAGCAAATGATAATATGATATTTGTTGGCGTCATAACGAGTACTTTAATCATATACTCTATCATTTCTTCAATAAATAAAGACAACCAAGCTCGAGCGACTCAACAAATGTTTAGATTATTTTCTGACCAAGCATTAGTAGATCCCAACCCGCAAGAGGCGTTGCAAATAGGTCTTGTCGATAATAGATTGTTACGGCACATTGCAGACAATACACTAGGTTTGGAGCGGTTGTTAACCCTGGCTTGATGTATCCTCACGAAAAAGCACAAATTAGAAAATTGCATGCGTAAAAACGGGATCTATGTAATATTTTAGAATAAAATAACATGATAAAGATCTGTTCGGGCTGACGCATGAGTGATCCCCTCATAATTTTTTGATAGAAAATCGATGTAAAGGTAGGGT
>CAISKC010000421.1 GCA_903885895.1 uncultured Legionella sp. | reverse complement strand
TCCAATATACATAGGTAAGGTACAACGTGCAGTTGATGGTCGACTAATAATCCTAATCACGACAATGCCGTCCTGTGGCGTTTTATTTTTACCCCGAATTATCAGATTTTTAGCGAGGTTGTCAATGCGTAACTTCTAGATATACAAATAAGCACGCTGACTCATCAAGTATAGTGCCGCCATCCATCCAGCAATCGCAATCACGCCTATAAAAGGAATAAAAGGGGTATGCATCGCAACCAACGCCAGCAGCACAGCAGCCATAATTTTCTTATCCAAATTACCTAATTCCGTAGATTTTTCCTGATATAATTTGGTGTGTTCTTTTACAATACTATGATGTCGCCCTAATACAAATGGTTCGCAAACACGGATAGGGCGTTGCTTCTCATGCCGCGCAACTGCATCGGTTATTATTTTGAAAAAAGATTTTGATGCAGCATACGTACTGTCTTTCGGATGAACCAATTTAAATTTTGACACCGCGGTTGTTTGCGACTCATAAGTAGGATCCGCCAGTTTGCGCATATATTCCATACTATTTCTCATCACTATACCCCATTGCTAATACAGGATGCGTATTGTATAGACATTTGCAAGTCGAAACAACTTTGAACCTTCCGCACAGCGCCTGGCAAAATTGACTAATCAGACTTAGTCTACTATACTACCGATCAGTAGCGCTTATAAATAGGATACCTTATGTTAGTAAATATTCATGAAGCAAAAACACATTTTTCTAAATATATCCAAGAAGCCTTACAAGGAAAGGAAGTTATTATTGCTAAGGGAGGCGTCCCTTTGATTAAACTCACACCCTATACGGAAGCAGCACAAGAACGCCATGGCGGTCAATTAAAGGGTATTCTTAAAGTCAATGATGACTTTGACGCACCTCTGCCTCAAGACATTTTAAAGCAATTTTATGGAGAAGAATAATTGCGTTATTTACTTGATACACACGTTATTTTATGGTGGTTTTCAGATCCCGAGATAATCAGTGCACACGCACGTGACATTATTAAAGACAAGTCAAACACTGTATTTATCAGTGCTGCTTCTTGTTGGGAAATGGCCATAAAAAAAAGCATTGGCCGTTTGACCTTACCTCAGCAATTATTGACCTTAATCACACAAGAAAATTTTCAATTGCTACCTATCCTACCTGAAGAGGCCTTAGCAGTGGCTGATTTACCTTTGATTCACACAGATCCTTTTGATCGCTTACTCATCATGCAAGCAAAATTACACGATCTTATTCTATTAACCAGAGATGAGCGTATCAAAAAATACCCCTTAGTCTGGCTGAACGCATAAAAGCTTCTTTGCCAAAGAGCGGAAAATTTCAGAAGCGACAAAAAAACATTTTTCTTGGCATATTACTGCATTAGCACCTAAAAATACGAAATATTTTATGACCTTGACATCCTCCCCGCCCTGAAGGACGAGGATTCCTACTCAAACAAATCTTGGATAAAAGGACCCTCTGATTATAGAAGCGACCAAATTCTATGTGGATGATACGACCCTCCCAAAGAGATATGTAACCCTGAGATGCATTTAATCTGCTCAAATATAAAGCATTTTTGGGCTATTATACTATAATTAAAGAATAAACGGAGGGAATCATGTACTTCAAATTTAACCATAGCTGCCTTTGCAATATTCCTGGATTTTTCTATCCAACGACAGTGATGCTAATAGATAATGACGCTGAATTTCTCTCAGAAACCGCCATAGAATTACAAAAAAGATACAAAACAGCAACGTACACAAATGCAAAAAAAGCAGCACTTTTGTTGACACAAAAAAAGGGCAGCGAAGTATTTAAAGGGCGTGAAACAAGCACCAGAATAGATAAAGTGATTGAAATTCGTGACGAAGTTTACAATAAAAATAGATTTAATGAGGTTTTAATAGTGGTGCTTGAATATGATATGCAAGGCTTCGAAGACCATCACCCTAATTATAATGCCGAATATTTCACCAACCTTGTTGGTAAAAATGATTATTATCAATCGCATACGCATGACTATTTATTATTGACTTCAAGACGATTTGAAGAATTCAATAAGGAGTTTAAAAAAATAATTAGGCAAAAAAATTGCATTAAAAAGACTAATCCGGGGCATATTGGTCAGCTGTTTGATAGAATTAATTTTTTAATGGCAGATGAGTTTCAAGACTCCAGTCATGGAATAGCCTCTCTTTTGGTCCATGATGCCAATGAAAAAACCAGCTTTCTAAATGATGGTAATTTCCTCCCGATATTTAATACATATTTAAAAAAGCATAAAATATGTGAAGGTTATTTATTTGATAGCCAAGGAAGTCTCATGCTTTTAGATAATAAGGCAGACATCCATTGGCTGTTTGTGAGAAATGAAACAGGCATTATCAATTCCATTAAAAAGGCAAAAAAATGGGGCGCACCAGCATCAGTTATCAAGGCATTAGAATCAAAGAAGCTTATTTTATCTTTGTATGAACCAGAAGATTTCGAACGCAGAGAGAAAATTGACTGGGATGCATATTTATTGAAAAACGAAGTTTTTCATGACAAAAACAAAAACCATGAGGTGTTTGGCTACATACCATCTGACTATTACTATGCGTTTACTCAGGGTTTTCCATATCATGGCATGAAAACCGCAAACATTATTTCATATGAATCTTTTTTAAAGAACAAGGAAAGTCCGCACAAATAAGCATGATGAAAATCGTATACTAT
>CAISKC010000420.1 GCA_903885895.1 uncultured Legionella sp. | reverse complement strand
TCCAATATACATAGGTAAGGTACAACGTGCAGTTGATGGTCGACTAATAATCCTAATCACGACAATGCCGTCCTGTGGCGTTTTATTTTTACCCCGAATTATCAGATTTTTAGCGAGGTTGTCAATGCGTAACTTCTAGATGTCATCAATTTCTTTCGACGTCCAGAATCAAAAAACCTTGCTACAGAAGTATGTAGGGTATTACAGAAAAAATGTGATTTCAAAAATATTCCGATGCCTGATTATGCAAATTTACTTCAACACAGGGAAATATGTCTTGCCGGATGGGAAAACCAGTTGACGCACCAGTTGCAAGCATTACCTCCCTTTGAGTCATTCTGGGATGAATTACAACCATTTTTTAATTGGCTTGCACATCCTGAAATAATAGTTCAGCCATTACCAGACATTCCTTCACAACCAGACACTACAAAAAATATCCCACCCCAAGATATTTCACGATTTAGTAGTAGCACACAAGAGCTAGGCATCATGGATAGAATACGTTTTGCTGCTGCAAATCATTTATGTGTGGAACTTCAATATACACGTGAAAACGGTGAACATAAAACTTATGTGGTAGAGCCTTATTCTTTAAGAAAAAGTACAGATGGAAATCTTTTAATATATGCGCTAAAACACCAAACAAAAGATATACGTGCTTTCCGTGTTGACCGTATTTTTGCAGCTAAAGCTACATCGCAATCATTCGTACCATCATATCGTGTAGAGTTTCTACCTACAGGACCACTTAATACGGTTGCATATCAAATTTGAAATAAAATCTCTGGCAAAAACCCTTGCGTGAGATTTGCGTATTTGAGTACGACATCGTACGCCACAATACGCCATTTGCAGTGTTTTCCCGCGGCAAAAATTACTGTATAATCAAGCAGTTAAAAATTGATTGGCGGACTCATAATCCGTTGGTCCTAGGTTCAAGTCCTAGTGGGCCCACCAACAAAATCAAGTAGTTACAACAATGTATGAAAAAATTTTAACTAACAAACTCTTATCAGGGGCACTGGTGGGGCAGTTAGAAATACCAAATATCAACACTTAACAACAAATAACTCACTTTTTTGAAGCTTTCAAAATGTCTGACTTTCCTATTGTAAAAGCCACTCCAGAGGAAGATATCTATGTAGATAGTCAACTTACCGACTTTGTTTGTGAGCAAGTGCCCTTTAAACAAAAACAAAATCAAGTTTTTTTAGTGAGTAAAAGTCACGTTACCACTAGAGTAGTAATTAATGGGGTTTCCAAAAAAAGTAGTGTCAGCAAGATTAACTGTTGTGTTTGGTGTCAAATTCCCAGCAGCAAAAAGACCATAATTGCCATTATGATTAAAAGTGGAGCCGGCAAGACTCGTCACAGACAGTGGGCCATTACCATTGGTACTATTGTCCACATAAAAACCATAACCAAGGACATTTGCACCGCTACCGCTGACTGTATTTCCATTAAACTGCGACTCGGTAGCACTAACGGTTACAGCACCACTGCTATCCTTCTCGGCAACTAATCCATAAGCTCCTCCATTATTATTGCCACTGGCTGAATTCGCATTGAATTCTGAACTAGTAACTGTGACTGTCATCGGAGCAAGCGTAGAAGCATTAATGGCATAAAATCCCATAGCTCCTGAATTATTAGCACCACTGATCACATTATTATTGAACTGAGATCCCGCCACATTAACCGTCAGTCCTGCACTACCTGTATTAAAATATTGAACAAGAAATCCACTAGCTGGATTACCATTCCCGAGGTTGATAGCCTTATTTCCATTAAATTGTGAGTTGGTTATATTGATTGTTGTACTCTCAGTATCATTTCCCACTAGAAATTCTACGCCAAAAGCCCCGGAAGAAGTCGTTGTAGTTCCATTGTTTATATTATCATTGAATGTACTGTTTGTTATATTAACACTCATATTAATAAAATTACCATAAAGCCCATAGGTGCCACCATTAAAATCGCTCGCTGTATTCCCATTAAATGACGAATTAGTTATGTTCAGATTACTTGCAGAACATGTAGTACATACAACAGAAATTCCATAACCACCGGCATTGCTGGTGGCGGTGGCGGTATTGTCATTGAATTGTGAATTAATAACAGTAATGTTCTGACTGCCTGCACCCGCATTTTGGTAAATTTTAAGGCCAAAAGCGCCTGTGTTGCGATCTATACTACTTGTATTATTATTGAAGGATGAATCGGTGGCATTAATGGTCAGGTTGCCTGTATTATTGGTAGCATATAGCCCAGCAGCCCAATTGAACTTACCACTCATTGTGTTATCACTGAAAGATGTACTAGTCGCATTAATCGTCAGATTGCCTGTACTGTTATTGTTAGCATAAAGCCCGTTGGCCCCCCCCCAAAGAATTGTTGTTATTAGTCTGCGTATTCGTATTACCATTGAACGATGAATTGCTTGTATTAATAGTCAGATTTCTTGTGGTGGAATAATTTCCAGCGTATAGGCCTGTATTTAATGCAGTAACACTGGTATTTATTACATTGACTGTTGCATCAGCTGTTGCACCACTGCTCATGATAGCGCCAATACCGTAAGTAGTATAGGTAGTCGTATTCGTTGTTGATGCCGTTATGGCTAAGTCACTAAACGTATTTTCTCCACTCTGTATAATGAACCCATTGACTCCCTGAAAAGCTGCATTACCATCAATAGAGACAATCGGTCGCCCATCGCTTTTTGCTGGTGCAGTGTAATTGGCGGAACGTCCATACAAATCTTGTCGATTATAAAGCAAAAGACCGTAAGCCGTTACGTTTTTAACAGGATCTATATACGTACCAGTATTAGATGTATTTACGTCATAAACCGCTCCACTTCCTCCTTGCATATAAAGGCGTGCACTGTTAGGGCTTTGACTATTAATCGCATCAAAAGATGTTTGAGATAACGGCATCGGATTGCCATAGGTTCCATTACCCACACCATTCGGTGCCAAAAAGAAAACATTATTATATTCCACCGCATTACCCAGATTTTTATAAGCTAATTGATCATAGGTGCCTGCACCTGTTGCGATGATTCCCACATGGCGCTCAATGGGTTCAAGTAATCGAGAGTGGACATCATTAGAATAGATGGTCGACTCGTCACCAAAGCTAAGTTGTAGACGAATGCCAAACCTATAAGAATTAAGAGAATCGTAGCTGCTCAACAGCGAAGCACGCATATTTTTAGTCAATGACTTCTCAAAACCAGCCGTAATCCCCGTGATATTTTTGACAGGGGTGATATTAGTAAAATCACCAGCACTGGAAGGTTGATAAAAATACCCCCCCACATAAACTCGTGAAGCCAAATTATTGTGGACTGCAAAACGATAGGCAATTTCAACATCACCCCCATTACCAATAACATCATAGGGAGCAGTCAATGCATCATATTGGTTATGTGTTCCATCAACAAAATACACATAATCATAATTTCCTAAGGTGTCAGCAAAAACCGTTTTCCCCATCTTCTTTGTTTGAGGAATCGGAAAATATCCATTAGCATGTATACCCCAATGCGGTGTCATCCATTCAATTCCAGGACTTAAACTCCAAAAATTCTTGCCTAAACCCACCTTTTCATTATCACCAAAAAAATAAGCACCCCAAATCTGGTTGTTAACGACCTGACGACATCCTAGACCTGGACTCAATAAAAAGGTGTTGCCAGTCGCCCAATCTCCCATGAAGTCAGTAAACAAAAAACCATTATCATTGCCATAAACGGGTTGCATGACATCACCGCCAAAAATACCAATCCCACCTCCTGCCGCGGTACCAGCCCCTGCGCCTACTGCAGAAAGTGTGAATCGACCCATCTCGGGAAAAGGTGTACTTGTTTTATCAGCTGAGCAAGCAGCTTGGGTAATCAGGACAAGTAGCAAGCTAACTATACTGTGTCTATAGAGCGTTTTCCTTAACATATTCAAAAGACCTTTTGATGAAAAATGGTAACGATTGCTATCATTCTAAAAAAATCTAAAACTCTTAGTTTCTCGTTCTGATCGATAGTAGCATAATCTTAATATTTATTTGAACCAGAAATAGCAGTTTGAAAGATCACGGGTATTAATGATAAATTAAAACCAGATCCGGTTTAATATGGCAATCACAATGATCATGCCAATTATTTGAAAGCGCATGGTCTCGATGTTTTTCAGGAAGTGGCTTGTCATTAGCAAGTAGCTTTAAAATATCGGTAAAAGTGGTCTCTAATATTTCCCTGTATTTGCCTTTCTTTTACCGCTTGTAGTCTCGTTTAAATTGCGTCGTAGGTTCAATCTTTCTCATCATTTAAATCATCCATGAGTGATTGAATAGTATTAAAAGAGCGTAGTTTCCCCTTTCGTGCCTCTTTCATTGCATCAATTGTTTTTTGATTAGATACAAGGGGTTCGAAGGATGCTCGTCATCAAGCGCTCGCCATAATAATCGTCATAAAGGTTATTCTAGAATTGAAAAACCAGTCTAATGCTGCCAAAATATGTCAGCATTTACTCATGGACCAACATTTTGTCTAGAACACAACGACTTTTTGATCTCATTCAAATCCTGAGGCGACACCGCTATCCTATTAGTGGACAACAACTAGCGAACGAATTAGCGGTGAGTTTACGTACCATTTATCGCGACATCGCTACACTACAAATCCAAGGCGCCTCTATTGAGGGTGAACCAGGCCTTGGCTACCTTTTGCGTCCAGGATTTATGTTACCCCCATTGATGTTTTCTGAAGAAGAGATTGAGGCATTGGTCCTCGGTTCACGCTGGGTAGCACGCAGAGCTGATAAGACCCTACAATTTGCAGCGACAAATGTCTTAGCTAAAATAGCGGCCGTCCTTCCAGAAGATCTGCGCCACCAACTTGACATGTCAGGGTTGCTTGTTGCGCCTAGGAAGACAACAATAGGAAAAGATGAGGATGAGGCCTTAATTCGGTACGCCATACGTAAGGAACATAAACTGCAAATGACGTATCATGATGTGAAAGATAATGAATCTCAACGTATTATCTGGCCACTCGCGCTTGGTTTTTTTGAAGAGGCCCATGTCATCGTCGCATGGTGCGAACTCCGCCAAGATTTCCGTCATTTTCGAACAGATAGAATTATCACCTTAAACCAGCTGACAACACGCTATCCACAACGTCGGCAAACTCTCCTAAAACAATGGCGCGCCATCCAGAATATTCCCGAACAATAAAGAAGGTCCGTTGACCTGTGAAGAGGCGAGTCAAAAATCCAGATCATTTAACGCAAATTAACTTAGCTTTTACCGTATCACCACCTGTCAACACTCCCTATTATCCTTAATATGCTAAATTATAATTGTAGATCCTTGAAAATTAGTACTATTATATAAATTGGTGACTCAAACCTGCCGCCATAACTACTAAGGAGAAATAGGATGAAAGTAAAGCCAATTATTGCTGCGATGCCTCTCATGTTTACCCTACTAACAGGATGTACCTCTGATCCAACAACCCATGCGGTGAGTGTGCAGTGGCCCTTCAAACACAGCGCTGTTCAAACTGCGACAACGAATGGCGATATTATTGAAGAATGCATTGCTCTCAATAAGGCAGAAATTGCAGCAACCCATTACGCAAAAATGCACGCGCAACATAAAAAAGTAAAACATTTTTCAGCATTTTTACATCATGCACATATGCAAAATTTACATGATATACAACATCTTAGCCATAAAATAGGCATTGCTCCTGTTGAAAACACTGTATCAATGGATATTAAACAAAAAGGCGCACAAGAATTAGCTGAACTTAAGGCATTACATCATGCTGGATTTGATAAATTATTTATCGCAGATATGATTCGTGATCATCGAAACGCGTTGAACCTCCTGGATCGCGCAATCATGCAATCGACCAATGCAGAATTAACTGTTTATCTAAAAGCCACGCGTCATCATGTTGAGAAACATTTACACAGAGCAGAATTACTGAAAAAAGAACTAAACTTATCTTAAGTTTAAGGCAAACCTTGATGCGATAACGTATCAAGGTTTGCACTCTCTAAACAGATGGCAACTCCCCAGATACATCCGTTCTGGATGACATGCCTTATGTGTATTCAGCGACCAAACCCAATTTACTCAAGACTGAAACGCTATAAAAGACGTGACATTCACGATTGACAACCATATTGTAAAATATTAACCCATATGTTATGCTCATTATGTATTTTTTAATTTGAGTCACTCATGCAGCACGCAAACAATACATTATTGTTTTCTCAAACCAACTGTCGTTGGAGTATTGTCGTGTCTGCTTTCCCATCAATTTCCCCCCAAATTATTAACATTATTTGCCTGTCTTAACGGTGAGCGGATAATAGTTGCACGTTAAGACAGGTTTCTAGTACATCACGCCCGCTCAGTGAGAATTTGCGCTATTTTCATTAACGAATTGAGAGGGTTTTATCATGTCACTATCTTTAAACATACAAAAAACACGTGTTTTTTTAAGCTACCCCGTGTTGGTCATCTGCTTGGCAGCAGGGTTCTTGTTTTATAAATATGTCTTACAAATTTTCCCAAGCATCATCACGGATCAGTTAATGCAAACGTTTCATTTAACTGGCGCGGGGCTTGGTGGGCTCGCGGCAATGTTTTATTACAGTTACATGATTACCCAATTATTTGTTGGATTTTTACTGGATAGATATAGTACC